>CAMWTG010000149.1 GCA_947177115.1 uncultured Clostridia bacterium | reverse complement strand
CTCCTCTTCGCCCGGAATCCCCGGCGGGCCATGTACCGGGAGACCATCTACGAGCGGGTCTGGGGCGGGGACTACCCCTTCGGCAGCAAGGCGGTGGACCTCCATGTCCAGCGGCTGCGGAAAAAGGTGGGCTGGGAGACCATGCTGCGCGCGGTGAACAAGGTGGGCTACCGTCTGGAGGCATAGGATGAAATTTCGCGTAAAAATGACTCTGTGGATGCTGGCGCTGCTGTCGCTCCTGTTCGGGGCGGGCGGCAGCCTGCTGATCTCCGGCTTTTTCAGCGACTCCCTGGAGCGGGAAAAGGACGCCGCCTTCGCCTCCTACCGCATGGCCTGGAGCGCCCTGCAGATCGTCAACGGGCTGGATCCCTACCTGGACGCCGGCGCCATCGCCCGGACCATGGAGCAGCTGTGCCAGCAGAACAGCGCCGCCTGGTCGGCCCTGCGCCTCACCACGGAGACGGACGTCCTCTATGAATCAGGGGCGTCCTCCTCCCTCCTTCTGGGGGACGGGTTGATGCCGGAGCCGGACGAGTGCCTCCTCCGGCTGGCCGCGCCGGAGACGGGGGAGCATTGGCTGGTCCTCTCCGGCGCGGTGGAGACCAACGGGGAGACGCTGTACCTCCACATCGCCCGCAGCGTCTCCGCCCTTTACGACATGCGCTGGAGCCAGCAGAGGACCTATCTGCGGGTATTCGGCGTGATGGCGGTGCTGTGCGCCGTGGCGTCCTACACCATGTCCCGGCTGCTGACCGCGCCCTTGACGGGGCTGTCCCGGGCCTCCCGGGCCATCGCCTCCGGCCGGTTCTCCAGCCGGGCCCCCGTCCGGGGCGAGGACGAGATCGCCGCCGTCTCCCAGGATTTCAACCGCATGGCGGAGCGGATGGAGCAGAACATATCCGAGCTGCACCAGGCCATGGAGCGGCAGGAGCGGTTCGTGGGCAGCTTCGCCCACGAAATGAAAACCCCCATGACCAGCCTCATCGGGTACGCCGACCTGCTCCGCAGCGGGAAGCTGACCCCGGCGGAACAGGCGGAGGCCGCCGACTACCTCTACTCCGAGGGCCGGCGGCTGTCCAACCTGTCCAGGAAATTGCTGGAGCTGCTGGTGGTGAAGGAGCAGGACCTGCCCCTGACGGAGGTCAGTCCGGCAGAGCTGGTGGAGGAGCTGACGGACCGGCTGCGGCCGCTGCTGGCCGCCCGGCGGATCGCCGTGTTCTGCCAGTGCCAGCCGGGGACCTGCCTGCTGGAGCCGGATCTGACCTGGTCGCTGCTGCTGAACCTGGCGGACAACGCCCAGAAGGCCATTTCCAAGGGCGGCGAGATATCCTTCCGGCAGGAGATGCTCCCCGATGGCTGCCGGGTCCAGGTACTGGACACCGGCCGGGGCATCCCGGAGAAGTCGCTGGCCCACCTGACGGAGGCTTTCTACCGGGTGGACAAGGCCCGGTCCAGGGCCCAGGGGGGCTTCGGCCTGGGGTTGGCTCTGTGCCAGGAGATCGCGGCGCTGCACGGCGGCTCCATCCGCTTCGGCAACCGCATCGATGCGCCCCACGGGGCCTGCGTTACTGTGGAGCTGAGAGGAGGGAGGCCGTGAGACGGTTCAAGCGGTATTTGCTGGCGCTGACCACGCTGCTGCTGGTGGCGGCGGGGGCGGTCATGCCCTTTGCCGTCTCCCGGCTCCAGGACGCCCGGCAGGCGGGGACGGAGGTCCGAGCTTTCGACCCCTTCAGCCTGACCCTCCGGCAGGAGGCGGACCTGGGCCGGACGCTGCGGCTGGTGGCGGGATCGAATTACTACATTAAAGACGCCGAGCAGGCGGAGGACGTCCGCATGACCCAGGCGGAGGTCCGGGCCGCAGCCGAAGAGCTCATGAAGAAGCTGATCGAATTCGGACTGCTGGAGAACATGGCGGCTTCGTACAGTTGGAGGATCTGGCCGCAGGTGCTGTGCGCCAATGATGGGAGCGTTTCCATCCCCACCTGGACGTTTGATTCAGGTATGCCGGACAGCCTCTATTTCTGGCTGGACGATGCCGCCGGGAAGGCGTTTCTGATCACGATCCCCTCTATAAAACACTCCCGCAATTATGTTTATAACGTTAGCAGCGAGCCCATCTACGCCGCCGCGGAAAACTGGAGGGCGTTCCTGGAGGACTACTACGGCACGGAGGTCCATATTGCGCGCGAGACGTGGTTTGATACGACCGTTGAGTTTGCCCTGATCTTCCCCCTGGAGGCGGAGGAGGCCGGGGAGCAGGCAAATTTCCAGCTGGATCTGTATATCCACTTTGTGGACGGCTTCTCCTCACTCTCCCCCTATGTTTCGCCTGATGCCATTCCACCGGCAAGCGCGGCATACGATTCGTAATGCTGTTTCATGAGATGTAATGTATATAGGGTGGTTTCAGCGCCGAATACATTGCATAGCTGGAGGTTCATTTGCGGTAGGATAACACAGGTTGAAAGTCGCTTGCAATGGTGGTATACTTTGCTCATATCAATTTGATATATCTTGATTTGCCGGGGAGTTGATAATCCCTAACAGAACGAAATGTATGTGGAGGAAATGATTATGGGAACCCGAAAAATGGCGGAAGCAATTGTAAACGGATTACAAGATGCACTCAGTCACGCAGATCTGCCTGCCATCCGCTCGGTATATTTATCCGGTTCCTATTGCAGAGGTGATTGGCTGGATTGCAGCAGCGACCTGGATGTCGGTGTGATTATACGGGATGCTGATAGCTCGTTGATCGAGCATGATATCCAATGGCTGCAAAGTACGCTGGAAGAGTTGAGGGGAACCAAGGATTTTCCCTCACATTGTCCCAACGGGATCGATCTCAGTACTTCCCCTGAGAGTGCGCTGCCGAAAACCCAGGAGGAGGCTGCTGTTCCTGCCCCGTATTCGTTGTTTTCGACCACAATGTTCGATTTATATGCCCACCATATTCTGCTGTACGGGGATGAACTGGACTGCGTCCTGCCGCCATGTCCGGACCCTGCTAAAGTTGCCGGCCCATGGCTTGCCATGCTCGATAAGCGGGTGGAGGCCATGGGGCCGATGCATCCGAAAGCTATGTTTTTGGCCTATAAAGCGGCTACAGCTGCACAGTTGTATTTCGGAGAAGTAACGCTGAACAAATATCGGATTCTGGAACTATATCAGGAGCATGTGCCGGATTTTGAGGGAAAAGAATTTGGCGAACGAGTCATCCGGAACTATCTTGGATCATTTTATCCTGAACGCCCGCCAATGGGATTTTCAGGCGCGGAGTGCGCCGGATTTGTCCGAAAACTGTGGGAACTAGTACAGTTATAATGCGATCCGGCCTGCCGGTTTGGCTCTGCTAATTTAGGAATCGTATAAAATTCCGATGCCGGATCGATGCCGGACGGAGGGCGCTTCAAGGAAACACCCCTTTATGATGGAAGCATTCTGATCATAGAGGGGTGTTTTGCATGTACCAAAGATGTATTGCCGTCCACAGCGGCGGGAGGCATGTCCGCCGCCGGAGGAGGAGCCGGCTGCCCTTGTTCACATTCCTGCTGGCCGTATTTTCCTTCGCCATGGCCTTTGCCCTCCCGCAGGAGGACGGCATACCGGCCCAGACCTTCCCGGTCAAGTCCCTGCCGGAGGCCCAGGAGCCCGGGCCGGTCCTCCCATCGGACGCTCCCGATGCCTCCGCCTGGAACCTGCTGCTGGTGAACCCATGGAACCCGCTGCCCCGGGAGCATAGCTTTACCGCGAAAAAGCTGTCCAACGGCCTGGAGGTGGACGAGCGGTGCTATCCGGACCTCCAGGAGATGATGGACGCCTGCCGGGCGGCGGGGCTGTCCCCGGTGATCTGCTCGGCTTACCGCAGCTATGAGAAGCAGGAGGAGCTGTTCCAGCGGAAGACGGAAAAGCTCATGGCGCGCGGATATTCCGAGGAGGACGCCAGGGAAGAGGCCGCCGCAGAGGTGGCCCTCCCCGGTACCAGCGAGCACCAGCTGGGCCTGGCGGTGGACATCGTGGACCTGGACAACCAGAACCTGGACGAGACCCAGGAGGATACCGCCGTTCAGAAATGGCTGATGGAGCACAGCTGGGAGTATGGCTTCATCCTCCGCTACCCCAGCGGCAAAAGCGGGTTCACCGGGATCATCTATGAGCCCTGGCATTACCGCTACGTTGGCAGGGACGCGGCGGCGGAAATACACGAACAGGGCGTGTGCCTGGAGGAATATTTGACCGTATAACAGGAAGATCCCCGCCGGAAAAGCTCCGGCGGGGATCAATGCGCAGGCGGTCCCGGCATTACCCCTTCACGCCGCCGGAGGTCAGTCCCGCTACCAGGTGCTCTCGATGCACAGGAAGAGGATGACCACCGGGATGGTGGCGAAAATGGAAGTGGCGAACAGGTACTGCCACTTGATGAAGTTGAAGCCGTAGAAAACGTTGATGCCCACGGTGATGGGCTTGAGCAGGTCGCTGGAGATCAGGGTCAGGGCGATGGTGTACTCGTTCCAGGAGTTGATGAACACGAAGATCAGGGTGGTGACGATGCCGGGGGCCGACACCGGCAGAAGCACCCGGATCAGCGCCTGGACCGTGCCGCAGCCATCGATCTTGGCGGCCTGCTCCATCTCTGAGGAGATGGAGGTGAAGGTGCCCCGCAGCAGCCAGATGGCAAAGGCCTGGTTAAACGCCGCGTTGAGCAGGATCAGGCCGATGAGGCTGTTGGTCAGGTGCAAGTCGGTCATCAGTCGGTAGATGCCCACCAGCAGCACCACCGGGGAGAACATCTGGCTCATGATCACCGCGCCCATGAAGATGCCCTTGCCCTTAAAACGCATCCGGGAGAGAGCGTAGGCCGCCGGGATGCCGCAGAGGATGGCCAGGAAGGTGGCCCCGCCGGCCACGATGACGGAGTTGAGCAGGTACTTGAAGACAGGGGCCTCTTTCCAGATGTTGATGAAGTTGGACCACTGCCACACGCCGGGCAGCAGGCCGCCGCCCACGGCGTACATCTCGTCGTTGCTCTTGGCCGCAGTGGTGAACATGACGAAGTAGGGGTACAGGATCACCACGCAGATGACAAATACGAACAGGTACAGCGCGACCCGCGCCCAGGGGGATCTCTTTGCTCTCATCAGTTACTCCTCCTTTTCCGAGCGCAGTGTGATGACCATGTAGACGCTGGCGCAGGCGGCCAGGATCACAAAGCCCACCACCGATACCGCCGCCGCCTCGCCTATCCTCTGGTTGGTGAAGGAGAGCTTGTAGAGGTAGGTCACCAGCGTGTGGGTCTGGTCCGCCGGGTCGCCCTTGGAGATGGTCCAGATGATGGGGAAGGAGTTGAACACGTAGATAATGTTCAGCACCGTGGACACCGTCAGGCTGGGCATCAGCAGGGGCAGGGTGATCCGGAACAGCCGGTTCCAGAAGGTAGCGCCGTCCACATCGGCGGCCTCGTACAGGGAGGTATCGATGCTCTGGAGGCCGGAGAGGACGCAGAAGGTGACGAAGGGGATGGTCACCAGGATGCCCACGAAGCACTCCCAGGCGAAGAACTGCCCGGGGGTGGCCGTCCAGTTCACATAGCTTTTGATGATGCCCAGCCTGTAGAGCAGGGCGTTGAGAGCGCCGTAGTCGGCGTTGATGATGTACTTCCAGATAACGGACTGGATGATCAGGGCCGTGGCCCAGGGGAAGACCACGATGGCCCGGACGATCTTCCGCCCGTGGAATTTCTCATTGAGGACCAGTCCCAGGATAATGCCCAGGATGGTGGACAGGCCCACCACCACGATGGTCCAGATCACCGTGTTCTTCAACGTGTTCCAGAAGGTGGGGTTCCGGAACACCCACAGGTAGTTGACGCCCCCGTTGAAGCCCTTGTTGATGCCGGACTTGCTGATCTCGGAAAACGAGGTCTGGAATACGCTGAAGATGGGGACCAGGATCATGACGCCCATCAAGAGGATGCTGGGCAGCAGCCAGATGTAGGGCTCCACCTGCCGCATGGTCAGCCGCGCGCGGGGCTTGGGATTCTTTTTCATAGACACGCCTCCTTACTTGCCGCAGAAATGGAAGGGGAGGGGCCGGTTCCCGGCCCCTCCCTATTGTCCGGTCAGATGGTTAGCCGGCGATGCTGTTCTGAAGGTTGTCCAGAGCCTCCTGGGCGGAAATGCCGCCCTGGCAGACCTGCTGCTCCACCTCGATGACGCCGTTGCGGACGTCCATCCACTCGCTCTTGCTCATGGGGTAGAACTGGCAGTTGGGGAGCTGGGCGCAGAAGGTCTTGAAGTACTCGCTGTTGCCGGTGGCATCGGAGCCGCCCACCTTATGATTCTCGGCGTTGGAAGCCAGGTAGTCGGAAGAATCGGTGGTGGCGGGCAGGAAGCCCTCGTAGACCATGTAATCGGAGTAGCGCTCGCAGTCATAGAAGAAATCAAAGAACGCGGAGATGGCCTTGGTGCGGGCGTCCTGATCCTTCACGGAATCGTTCTTGAACACCATCAGCTGGTCGCACACGCCCAGGCCGGTGGAGGTGCCGGTGTTGGTGGGGATGCCCACGGACTGGTAGTTCACGGTGGAGTCGGCGGAAACCATGTTCATGGGGCCGATCATCATGGCCAGGGTGCCGGCGCTGAAAGCGTCCTGGAGGGGATAGCGGGTGTCGGTGTAGGGGGCGGAGTTGCAGTAGCCGGAGTCAATGAGCTGCTTGATGTACTCCACGGCCTGCACGTTGGCGGCGCTGTTCAGAGCCCAGTTGCCGCTGGCGTCCAGGTAGCCGCCGCCGAAGTTCCAGCTGTAGTAGGAGAAGGCTGCCTGGCCCTCATCGGTGGAGATGTCCAGGCC
>CAMWTG010000148.1 GCA_947177115.1 uncultured Clostridia bacterium | reverse complement strand
TTGTAGACCGTGCCGCTGCCGCCATTGTCAGGTGCATCGGGAGCGCCGGTGCTATCGCTCTGCTGGGGGACATCGTCATTGGCTGGGGCGTCATTGCCATTGCCGCCGCAGGCGGCCAGGGCCAGGATCATGGCGCCGGACAGAAGCAGGGCAAACAGTTTCTTCTTCATATTGATCATATCTCCTTTTTTAACCATGTATCCGCCTTTCGACAGATTTACTTTGACACTATACAGCATTAAAGCGCTGCAGTCAATGGTCATTTTTGACAAAAGGAAGGAAAATATTCGGAAAATCCATGGAAAATGAAACCAGACCCGGAGGTAAAAAGCCTCCAAGTCTGGTTTCATTTTCCCACAGCCGATAAACCGGCTGCTTACTTCAGGACGATCAGCTCATGGGGCGCTTCCATGATGTCGGTGCAGCCGTCCTCATGAATGACGATCACATCCTCAATGCGGACGCCAAACTTTCCGGGGATATAGATGCCAGGTTCTGCGGAAATTACCGCTCCAATGGGGAGGGGCTTGTCATTGGTGAGGGCAGCGCGGGGATCCTCGTGGATCTCCACCCCCAGACTATGGCCGAAGCCGTGGCCGAAATACTCGCCGTAGCCTGCATCGGAAATGACCTTTGCCGCCGCCTCATGGATAGCTTTGCCGGTAACGCCTGCCTTTGCGATGGCGATGCCTGCCTTCTGGGCGGCCAGCACGGTGTGGTAAACCTTTTCCATCTCCTCCGTAGCATAGCCAACAGCCACCGTCCGAGTCATATCGGAGCAGTAGCCGCCGTAGACGCAGCCAAAATCCATGGTGATAAAGTCACCTTCCTCCACCTTCTTTTCGGAGGGGACACCGTGGGGCATGCTGCTGTTAACGCCGCTGACCACAATGGGCTGGAAGCTCATCTTTTCCGCCCCGTTACAAAGCATCCGGTACTGGAGGAAGGCGGAAATCTCTTTCTCTGTAACGCCAGGCTTGATAAATTCCAGAACTTCCTTCAAAGCCTTCTCCGCAATGCGCTGAGCGGCGATCATGCAGTCGATCTCCTCCGGCTCCTTCACGCTGCGCAGCTCCATCAGCAGCTTGGTGGCGGGAACCAGCTCTTGGCAAACCAGCTTCTCCTTCCAGCGGTTGTATTCCGCCACAGTGGCATATTGCTCCTCAAAACCCAGTTTTTTAATGCCGTGCGCCTGAATGACTTCGTTGGTCAGATCTACCATGGATACTTCATTGGTATTCTGACGGATTTCTGCGCCGGTAATCCGCTTGCCAGCCGCCTCAATATAGCGGCTGTCGGTAAAGAAATAGCTCTTTCCGCTGGTAACAATGGCTACGCCAGCGGAGGAGGGGAACTGGGCGGCATAGAGCCGGTTGGGAACGCTGGTGATCATCATGGCATCCAGGCCGTAAGTATCCAGCTTTTCGGCGATCTTATGAAATCTGCTCATAGTTTTTCTTGCATCTCCTTTTCGCGATCCATTTGAAGGGACTCTGCAAGGCGTGGAGCACATGGTTCCATATCCCTACCGGCCCTCCCAGGGGCTCTACCATCAGTGCCGCAATCCCGGCCCGCTTGGCACCCAGCACATCGGTGAGCAGTTTGTCGCCCAGCATAGCGGTGTGTTCCGGCATCTCTCCGGCTACCGCCATGGCCTGGCGGTAACCCTTGGGGCTGGGTTTTCCGGCGTGACCCACATATCGGATGTCCAATTCTCCGCAAAAAGTTTCCACCCGGCGAGTGGAACGGTTATTGGAGAGGATCATCACCGTAACGCCCGCATCCCGGCAGACGTCCAACCAGGCACGCAGGGTTTCGTCTGGCCGCTCCATAGAACGCGGAGCCAGTGTGTAGTCCAAGTCGCAGAGCAGCAGCCGGATACCCTGGTCCGCCAGCAGCCGGGGCGTAAGGTCGGTATAGCGGCCATACAGCCGGTCAGGGATAAGGGAAACTGGCATAGGGCCCTCCTTGATCGCATATGATGAAGAAAGTATATCACAATGTTTGGAATTCCACAAGGGGGAAGCGCCTATGCAACTCTATTTGGCTGTTACGCCCGACAAGCTGCGGGAGGCCGCTCGTTATACTGACCGCCTGGCGCATGTGGCCTATCGGGTGGGCCGGGATGGCCGGTTGGCTCGCCGGGATCTGCTGGCCCGGACCCGGGGCGGATTTATGGTCTTGGGGGACCAGGACTGCGGCGTCATCCTGGACCCCGCTGCCCTGTGCCGGGACGTGTGGCGGGAGTGCGGCAACCGGGGCTACGGCGGGGTGCTGGCGGATTTTGAGAAGCCGCCGGCGGCGGACCGGACCGCCTTTCTGGAGGCCCTTGGCCGGGTGCTGTCCCGGAACGGGAAACGTCTGTTTGTCCCGGAGGACTACGGCGGACAGGTGGAGCAGGCAGCCGTACTGATCTGTACCGCCCTGTCCGGCGGGAACCTGCGGGAGCGGCTAGGAGAGTGCATCCACCGGTTTGGGCAGGGGAGGGTGGCGCTGGACCTTCAGCGGCTGCGGATGAGTTTTCCCCTGCCTTGTCCATCAGGAGAAGGGGAACCGCTTGACAGCCGGAAGTTTGATGAAATGCTGGCCCAAAAGCAGCGGTCCGTCTTTTATTCTCATGATTTATGTGCAAAGTATTTTACATTTACAGAGTCTGAAAACAGTAGATTTGTGCTGTTTGATGATGCCGGGACCCTGCGCAGAAAACTGCGACTGGGCCAAGAACTGGGGATTGGGACAGGGTTCCTCATGTACCCGGAGACAGAGGACCTGCTGCCGGAGCTGATGGGGCAGAGAAAGCAGGGGCTGTCATAACTGCTGGTCGCTGCATCCCGCCTGATTGGAAGAAGCTGCCATTAACACATCTTCCGGTTGTATCAGGTTGAGTACAGCTATGGTTACCGGATATATCAAGAGGAAAAAGCGGCATCCTGTCCTGGATGCCGCTCCTCCCGAAGCTCCGGTTGTAAGGCTTGAAACGGCTTGCGGCCGGTTTACTCTGTCAACAGGCGCCGTCAGTCAACGGGGGTAACGATCGGCTTGCCGTTCTGATCGACCAGAACGGTCAGCCCGGTGCCGTTCGCCTTATTATGGGAACCCATCAGGTAATTCACGCCGGTTTCCGTATCCACGATGATCTTGGCCACATTCACGACTCCCTGGTTATAGACTTCCACAAAGCGGTCCTTCGCCATACGCTCACGCTCCTTTCCCGCCCCGCCGCTCACTGGCGCAGGCGTATTGCCTTTTCTCCGGTATTCTCCGCCCTTGCTTTAAGCCGCTTCAAGCCTTACAACCGCCGCTTCGGAAGGAGGCCAATCCGGAACAGGATGTTTCCTTTTCCTCCAGAAAGGGGATATCAGGCTTTTTTCCCGTCCATCACGCAAAACAGGACGAACCGAACAACGGTTAAAACGAATATCGACCCAACGAGCGCATAACCCGCCATTCTTCCGTCTATGAATGCGACAGCACACATGAAGGCAATGATACTGTCAGCCGCCGCCAGCATTTTAAGCAGGATCGCGTCTATCCTCCGCAAAGTCTGGATCCCCGCTTCATTTTTTTCTTCTTTCGTGTACTTATGAATGCGGCCTGCCTGCATCGCAAAAAACAGGATGGTGAATACGATGACCGTATGCTGGATCACCGTATACCAGTCATGCCAGTCCCGCCTTGCCCACATCCAGTAATAGAACCCAAGGAGCGCCGCATAAATGATTTTTGTTCCCACCATTTCCTTCAAGGAGACTTTTTGTTTCACGTTTCATTCCTCCATGTGATATATTTCTGAGCGTTCGGCCCGGCCTTTTCTTGCAGCGGCTGTCCGCTCTTTCCAGGCATCAATATACCACGCCCGCAGGGACAGATGGCCGTAATTTCCTAAAGCGTCAAAATCCTTCCTGAACGGCAAAGGAGGGAGCCTTACTGGCTCCCTCCCGTTTTTTTGCGCAGCTCCGCTTTCCCGGCGCGGGAAAGCAGGCACTCATGACCGCCGGCCCACAGCTTATTGTGTTTCAGGTCCACCGCTTCGATCTTATCCGCCGCCACCAGATAGGCCCTGTGCGTGCGGACAAAGCGGTCTCCCAACTGGATCTCCAGTTCATTGAGGCTCCCCAAAAAGTCCATCCGGCTGCCGGACGTGTGGAGCAGGACATGGTGGGGCGTGGGGGCGGTTTCAAAAAAGAGGATATCGCGCATGGGGACATAGCGCACCATCTCTCCCGTCCGCAGGGTGAACATCTCCTCCGGATCCCGGCGCTCCGACAGCAGCTGGGTATGGATCTCCTCCAGGCACCGCGCCGCTGACGGCCCGATCTGCTCCGGCTCCTTTACGATATAGTCAAACGCCTGCAGATGATACTGGAAGGTGCGCCAGGCCAGGTCCCCATAGCTGGTGATGTACACCAGTATGCCGTGTGGGTCCCGCCGCCGCAGCTCCCGCCCCAGCAGGAAACCGTCCCATTGCCCGTCCTTCAGGTCCACATCCAGAAAGTAGACGCCCCGTTTATTGTCCTCCACCGCGTCCAGCAGCTCCTGCGCGCCGGCCGCGCTGCACACTACCTTCATATCGTAGTTTTCGATAAAGATCTTCCACTCCAGGGTGGTCCGGATCTGGTGGCGGACCGCGTCCTCATCATCGCAAAGATAGATGCTTATCATGGCCTGCCCTCCACTGTCAGTTCCTGCACAAACACGCCGTCCGCCCAGCTGGTGCAGCGGGAAACGTTGGGATAGCTCTCCAGGATGCGCTGATAGCCGGGCAGGCCCAGCCCCCGGCCCGCTCCCTTGGTGGACCAGCCCTCATCCCACATCTTTCCCGGATCGAGGGCGTTTGTGTACGGGTTGGACACCCGCAGGAACAGCCGCCCGCCCTGTGCCAGCAGAACGATCTCCACCCAGGGCCGCTCTGTTTCCAGCGCGGCCTCCGCGGCGTTGTCCGTCAGGATGCCCAGACACCGGACAAGATCCCATATATTCATGTCCACGGACTCCACAGGGTAGAGGACCTCCAGACGGCACTCCACGCCGCGTTTCCGCAGCTCGGTGAGCTTCCCCAGCAGAAGGCTGCGCACCTGCGGGATCCGCAGGTTGCCGATTTGAATAGACCGCTGGATCTTCTCCCCCAGGTGCCGGTCAAAGTCCGCGTCCAGTTCCGACAATGTATCGCGCAGCGCATCCAGATCCCCCTCTCCCGCCTGCTGGGACAGGCCCGTCAGCAGGTTCTTGTAGTCGTGCCGGAAGGACCGGATATCCCGGCGGATATCCTCCAGGTCCTGCTCGTAAAGCTGCTGCTGGGCGATGATGTCCTGCTGCGCCTGGATCGCGCGGCTGTCGTCAAACCGGCGGGCCAGGTAGATGATCAGCTTGATGATCACAATGACCAGCACAATGAGCAGAATGCAGTACGCCGCAAGATATCGCCTTTGAACGCCGTGCTGCACGAAAAAGAATACCTCCATAGTAAATTCCAGCGCCAGCATGAGCGCCGCTGTCCGGCGCTGGCCGGACCGATCCTCCAGCAGCAGCCGGAACCAGAAGCCGAAGCGGAACCGCTTCAGCAGGGCGGCGGCAAATATGGAAAAAGCCAGGGCGATCGCCATAGCGGCAGTATCCGAGACAAGATCGGATGGAAACACCCGGGACCGGATCTGCGCCAGCACCGTGGTGGCTTCTTGCAGGATGCCCGCCATGCACACGGCGGAAGAGGCCATCCAGAAATTCCACCGCCACGCCCACATCACCCATAAGGTACACATGGCAAGGATGGCAATACTGGTGATGAAATACGGGAGTATGTTGAACTCCGGGAGTTCCATATACAGTACGAGGGCCATCAGTGTGGCGATCAGCGGAGATACGCACAGCAGCGGCAGCTTTTTCAGTTTTTCCCATATGGCCCGCTCATCCGTCACAGCCAATAAATAGGCTGCCAGTATCAGGTGTCCTGTTAATGAATCGGAATAATTTGTCAATGTTAAGTAGAGTAATAGCGGCATGGTATCACAGATCTCTTTCCACATATTTTTATAGCAATCATCAAAATCCATGGTACAATATAGGGGCGGATATCATTCGCCCGCGCGATCACGCAGTACGTGCCGGCAGAACGGGGGATAATATCCCGCCTCTGCAAGACAGCAGCAGTTATTTTGAAGATTGTTATAGCGTTATTCCAAGAGAGTACATTTGTCAAGGGGGATTTCACCCAAAAGATGAAATCCCCTATAAACTGGAATTTACAGCGGCAATCATAAACTGATATCCACTGATTTTGACCTCAAATGCCGTATCGCCCCACGGCTGAACCATCAGCGCAGTTGGTTTCAGCACCAAATGGTTCTCATATATCTGCTTGAGCTGTCCACCAGGTACGGTCATGTAGATTTCAACTCCACATCCAATATGTGAAAGCTGATTGTCAGGAACATATCCCTCCGTGATACCAAGCAGGACAGAGTTGCCGCAAAGTGACACCCCTACCAAAGGGTCGCCACTCTCCCAAGGCTGCGAAAAATCAATATTCCACCCAACAGCAACAAATTCCCCTGCTGCCTTATAGGGGTCTATACAAGCAAGAACCGGCCGAATCATTTTTACTCCCTGCCTTTACTCATACATATAAATCACGATTTGTCGATTTGTCATGAGTCAAGCATACCACCAATACTAGCAACTTTCAACCCTCATTTATAGGCACTGGTAGTAGTGACAAGCAAGGCACAGGTATATACCCTGTGCCGCTTGTTGGCGACCGAAGGCCCCCAAGCCCCCGGTGATCGGCGCGGCTGCGTACGATGCACAAGCCGCCGTTGGCGTCTGCTGTATATACTGGCAGGGGAAAGCTGAT
>CAMWTG010000147.1 GCA_947177115.1 uncultured Clostridia bacterium | reverse complement strand
AAAAGTCACTTAAACCTGCGGTTTAAGAATCCCTTGGGCGTCACGCGGAGCGTGATACCTTATTACGGGGGAATTCGTTTTTTTGCGCTGATCCTTTAGTCTGTTTGGCCTAAACCGGACTTCTGGTGTAATTTCTTCTGCCCTGCGTCTATTTTAGGATGTCGACTTAGCCCCTACCGTCACACGCGCTGGATCTCCCGGGGTGGTCATTGATGGATGTCCCTCCTATCGCCAGACTGTGGTGTAGGGGCGAGCATTGCTCGCCCGCTCCTCCCGGCAAACCCGTGCACTGCGAACCTGCACCCCCGTAGGGGCCGATGTCCCCATCGGCCTGTTCTGACGGGACCCCTACGGGAACATTCTTCATCCCAACACCCCGAGAGCTCCCCTCGCGTGATGCGGTAGGGACCGAAGCGACATCCTCGGACAGACGCTTCGCCCCATACATGGACCCCGCCTATTAAGGCCGGACAGCCTACAGGACCTGCGCAAAACAAATCACCCCTTGAGGGTGCTGCGATTTTACATGACCACTCGATGCGGCCGTTGCAAAATCGTTGCTTCTTTTCACACAAGCGAAAAGAAGGCCCCGGCGAGGGGCGAATCTAAACTAAGATTTGAGCTGGTGCCGCCGCCCAGCGGCGGCAGAGAAGGAATCTGCCATGGCGAATAATAAAATCGAAATAACGGGATTAAGAAAAAGATGGCTGGTCAGCTCCCTGAGCCCCATTTTCATTGTGGCCCTGCTGATTGCAGGGACCTTCTGCGTTGTCATGGCAAATTACTACTATAACATGATGCTGGACGGCCTGAAGACCCGCGCCGCTCACGCCAGCGACTATTTTACCAGCAACACCATGACCAGCATTGGCGAATTCTACCAGTACGCCAACAGTTTTGCCGCTGAATTTGCCGAGCGGGACCAGATGGAGCTGCAGTTCATTTCCTCCTCCGGCAAGATCATGGTCAGCTCCTATGGCCTTACCGCCGGTATGGCTCCCGGTACGCCTGACATCATCAACGCGTTCCAAACCAAACAAATCGAGCCTTTCCGGGGCGTGGACCCCCATACGGGGGAGCACATTATGTCCGTCTGCGCCCCCCTGCTGCTGGATGAACAGGTGGTAGGCGCTATGCGCTATGTGACGTCTATGTCCGCTGTGTCCAAGGAATTGCTGATTACTGTGGGCGTAGCCATGGGACTGCTGATCCTGGGCATCGGCATGGTCTACGTGTCCAACATGGTGTTTATCAACAACGTGGTGGAGCCGGTGGCGGAGGTGACCGAGACCGCCAAGCGCATCGCCGGCGGCAGCTACGGCACCCAAATGGAAAACCACTACCGGGACGAGATCGGCCAGCTCATCGATGCCATCAACAACATGTCCTCCCAGATCAGCAACAGCGAGAAGATCAAATCCGAGTTCATCTCCTCCGTCTCCCACGAGCTGCGCACGCCCCTCACCGCCATCAACGGCTGGGGGGAGACCCTGCTGGAGGACGCGGAGGACCCCCAGCTCAAGCGGGGCGTGAGCATCATCCTGAAGGAATCCCGGCGGCTGACCAACATGGTGGAGGAGCTGCTGGACTTCTCCAAGATGCAGGACGGCCGCTTCACCCTGAACATCGAGCAGGTGGACATCCAGGCGGAGTTCGAGGACACCATATACACCTACATGGAGCTGTTCCGGCAGGAGGCCATCGAGCTGCGCTATGAGGGCTGCGATGAGCTCTTCCCCCCCATCCCCGGCGACCCGGAGCGGCTCAAGCAGGTATTCTGCAACGTGCTGGACAACGCCGCCAAGCACGGCGGCGCGGGCAAGCGGATCGATGCCGCCGTCACCGGCGGCGGGGGGAAGATCGTCATCACCGTCCGGGACTACGGCCCCGGCATCCCGGAGGCGGAGCTGCCCTTTGTCAAGCAGAAGTTCTACAAGGGCTCCTCCAAGGCCCGGGGCAGCGGCATCGGGCTGGCGGTGTGCGAGGAGATCATCCGGCTCCACGAGGGCACCTTTGAGATCGGCAACGCCCCGGGCGGCGGGTGCGTGGTGACCATCACGCTGGCCGCGAAGTGAGGGGGTGCGCCCAGCCGCGTCCCCCATCAATCTACTGAACAGAGAAAGGCGATATCCATGTCAAACAAGCGATCCTGCGCGTTCCGCACGACCATCGGCGGACAAGCGCTTATTGAGGGCATCCTCATGCGGGGCCCGGAGAAGCAGTGCATCGTGGTCCGGGGACCCGAGGGACTGGTCGTCAAGGAGGAGGAGCTGAAGCTCATCAAGGACAGGTACCCCATCCTGGGCCTGCCCCTGATCCGGGGCAGCGTCACCTTCCTGGACAGCATGGTCAAGGGCGTCAAGGCCCTCATGTTTTCCGCCGACTACTTCCCCGAGGAGGCGGGGGCGGAGGAGCCCTCCAAATTTGAGAAGTGGCTGGACGAGAAGCTGGGCAACGAGAAGATGGAGAAAGCCGTTATTGCCGTCTCCGTGGTGTTCGCGGTGTGCTTCTCCATCGGGCTGTTCATGCTGCTGCCCACCTTCCTGGCCAGCTTCGTGGAGCGGGTGACGGACAGCGTGCTGGTCCGGAACCTGGTGGACGCGGTGCTGCGCATCGCCATCTTCATGACCTATATGATCGCCGTGTCCCGGATGAAGGACATCCGGCGGACCTTCTCCTACCACGGCGCGGAGCACAAGACCATCTTCTGCTACGAGAAGCGGCTGGAGCTGACGGTGGACAACGTCCGCATCCAGTCCAAGCACCATCCTCGGTGCGGCACCAGCTTCCTGCTCATTGTCATTATTGTGGCCATCCTCATCAATACCATCATTTTCTCCATCTTCCCCGTGGACAACGTGTTCCTGCGGATGCTGGTGCAGCTGCTGCTTTTGCCCCTGGTGGTGGGCATCACCTATGAGTTCAACCGCTACGTGGGCGGCCACGACAACCCGGTGACCAATTTCCTGGCCAGGCCTGGCCTCTGGATGCAGAATTTTACCACCTTCGAGCCGGACGACTCCATGATAGAGGTAGCCATCGAGGCCCTCAAACGGGTGATCCCCGCCGAAAAGGGCAAGGACCAGTGGTAAATCGGGGGACAAGCAGGTGATTACCTACCAGAATCTATACCTGGATATTCGCCGCCAGCTCCTCCAGGCGGGCTTCCCTGGTGCGGGGTTGGAGGCCCGGGAGCTGTTGTGCTGCGGCAGCGGCAAGACCCGGGAGGAATTTTACCGGGACGGCCCCCTGTATACCTCCCCGGAGATCGAGGCGGCCGTCCGCGCTCTGACGGACCGTCATATTAATGGCGAGCCGGTGGCTTACCTCATCGGAGAGTGGGAGTTTTACAGCCTGACCCTGGAGGTCACCCCGGCGGTGCTGATCCCCCGGGTGGATACGGAGGTGCTGGCGGAAGCCGCCATCGAATTCGCGCAGTCTCTGGAAAAATGCCGGCTGCTGGACCTGTGTACCGGCAGCGGCTGCATCGGACTGGCGGCGGCCGCCAACGTACCCGGCTGCCGGGCGCTGCTGGGGGATATTTCGGGAGAGGCCCTGGCGGTCTGCCGCCGGAACGTCCGGCGGTGCGGCCTGACGGACCGGGTGAAGGCGGACGTTCTGGACGCCCTGGCCCCGCCGCCCCCGGCTATCGGCATGTTCCACTGCATCACCTGCAACCCGCCCTACATCACCCGCGAGGAGATGGAGGAGCTGGACCGGTCTGTGAGGGACTTTGAGCCCCATCTGGCCCTGTACGGCGGAGAGGACGGACTGGACTTCTACCGGGCCGTTGTCCGGAACTGGAAGGCCGCTTTGACGGAGGGGGGACGGATGTTCTTTGAAGTTGGCGCCGGTCAGGTGGACGCCGTGCTGCGGCTGATGCGCGGCCAGGGGTTTGTGGATATCAACATCCTGCCGGACACCCGGGGGATTGGACGCGTGGTATACGGCACGGCGCCGGAGGAGGGATAAATATGCTTTCTGATACGGGCCTCCTTCAAACAGAGGAGATATCCCTCCGGCGGATCGAACTGGATAAAGACGATCCGCAGAGGAAATGGGACCCGGCGTTCCACTTTGATATTCTGGACCATACCGGTACCCGGGTGGGCGGCTGCAATCTGCGGCTGGGGCACAGCGAGGCCCTCTACTCCGTGGGGAACATTGGCTATGAAATTGATGAGCCCTACCGGGGGCGCCATTGCGCCGGAAAGGCCTGCAAACTGCTCTTTGAGCTGGCCCGGCGGCAGGGGATGGAATACGTCATTATCGTATGTGCCCCGAGCAATCAGCCCTCCCGGAAGACCTGCGAATGGCTGGGCGGGGAACTGTTGGAGATCGTGGAGCTGCCAGAGGATGACAAGCGGCGGCAGTTGACCGGCGACGTCTACAGGTGCATCTTTCGATTTTCGCTTTGACACAAGGGGGGTAAGGATGTTTCTTGATACGGATTTTCTGCGAAATGAAGAGATCAGGCTCATATTGGAAAAAACCGTGGAGGCGGACCTGGCGAAAAACTGGCTACCCGCTTATCACTTTGCCATCTGCGATTTGGCGGGGAAAAAGATGGGGACCTGCGACCTGCGGATCGGCCACAATGAGAGCGTATACTACGGCGGCAACATCGGCTACCGGGTAGAGGAGCCATACCGGGGGCATCACTACGCCGGGAAAGCGTGCCTGCTGCTCTTCGAACTGGCCCGGCGGCACGGGATGGAGTACGTCATCATTACCTGCAATCCGGACAACTGGCCCTCCCGGAAGACCTGCGAGTGGCTGAATGGGGAGCTTTTGGAAACTGCGGAGCTACCGGAGGACAACGATATGAGAGTGGAGGACGGTGAGACAGAGAAGTGCATTTTCAAATTTCAGCTGACAGAGCCAAACTGACCGGATACGACCGGGATATAGATACACAGAAGCGGCTTCTGCATGACATCCTCTCCCAAAGTCCGGTCCTGTTTGAAGTGATACGGGGCTCCGCCGCCCTGGGTCTGGAGAACTGCTACACCGGCGCGGGCTGCATCTGCCAGACGGTGTGGAACTTCCAGAACGGGCTGGAGCCGGTACACGGCATCTCGGATATCGACCTGGTGTACTTCGATGAAGATCTGTCTTATGAAAAAGAGGACCGCACCATCCGGCGGGTGAAGGATGTCTTTCGCGGCCTCCCGGTGGAGATCGATGTGAAGAACCAGGCGCGGGTCCACCTGTGGTATAAGGACCACTATGGATACGATATCCGGCCCTACGCCTCTGTAGAGGAGGCCATCAGCACCTGGCCTACCACCGCCACGGCTGTGGGCGTCCGGCTGGAGGGCGGCGCGCTGACCGTCTGCGCGCCTTTTGGCCTGAACGATATGTTCGGGCAGATCGTCCGCCCCAACAAGGCGCAGGTCACGGAGGAAACTTACCTGAAAAAGTGCGTGAAGTGGGGAGCCCTGTGGGATACCCTGACATTTGTCCCGTGGTAAAGGGAAGAGCAGGCAATGACGGAAAATACAGGAGGATCATAATGGATCATCGCATCATTACCGATATCACAAATTTTATATTTGTGGCGGATGGGCCTGAAAAAGCTGACGCTATTTTCCTTCCCGGCGGTTCATGCCCTGAACAGCCTGAATATGCTGCTGAACTATACCGGAAAGGATATGCTAAGTGGCTCATTCCTTCGGGCGGGATCAGCGTGAAGCGTGATAAGTGGCCGGGAGTTCGTTCAAAAGCAGACATATACAGCGGGAACTATCGATCCGATTGTGAATTCTTTACGGATGTACTTCTGAAAAACGGCGTGCCGGTCCAGGCAATTATTAGAGAGGATAAGTCCGGCCACACCCGTGATAATGCCTTCCTGTCACGAAAGGCAGTCGATGAAAAAGGCATTGATGTAAAAACGGCGCTGATCGTCTGCAAAGCGTTTCACGCCCGGCGGTGTCTTATGTTATACCAAATGGCCTTTCCTGACGTGGACATAAAAGTATGCCCTGTGCATTGCTATAATATCACCAGAGATAATTGGTATGAAAGTGAAACGGGAATAGACCGTGTTCTTGGCGAACTGGCGCGGTGCGGCAATCAATTTGCCGGGGATATTAAGCAATATATTACTTCCGAACGGAAAGGCCGGAAGTAATAGCTGCCATGTTTTACATATAGGAGATCAAATCAACACATAAACATAAGAGGAGAAACACCATGGCTGACAAGGACAAAAAACTGACCAAGACCGCCAGCGTGGCCAATGACAAGAAGGAAGCCATCCAGACCGCCATGAAGAACATCGAGAAGATGTACGGCAAGGGCTCCATCATGCGCCTGGGGGACCAGACCAACCTGAACGTGGAGGTCATCCCCACCGGCTCCCTGGCCCTGGACCTGGCCCTGGGCATCGGCGGCGTGCCCCGTGGGCGGATCATCGAGATCTACGGCCCCGAATCCTCCGGCAAGACCACCCTGGCCCTCCACATCGTGGCCCAGGCCCAGAAGACCGGGGGCGAGGTGGCCTTCGTGGACGCGGAGCACGCCCTGGACCCCACCTACGCCCGGGCCCTGGGGGTCAACATCGATGATATGCTCATTTCCCAGCCGGACACCGGCGAGCAGGCCCTGGAGATCACCGAGGCCCTGGTCCGTTCCGGGGCCCTGGACGTGGTGGTGGTGGACTCCGTGGCCGCCCTGGTGCCCCGGGCGGAGATCGAGGGCGAGATGGGGGACAGCTTCGTGGGCCTCCACGCCCGCCTGATGAGCCAGGCCCTGCGCAAACTGGCCGGCGCCATCAACAAGACCAACTGCGTGGTGGTCTTCATCAACCAGCTGCGGGAAAAGGTGGGCGTCATGTACGGCAACCCGGAGGTCACCACCGGCGGCCGGGCGCTGAAGTTCTACGCCTCCGT
>CAMWTG010000146.1 GCA_947177115.1 uncultured Clostridia bacterium | reverse complement strand
TTTTTGTTCACACAAAAAGTAGGCGCGGAGTCCGGGGCCGCGCAGGTCCCGGGCCAGGTCAAGAACCAACCACCGTGCCGCGCAAAGCGCGGCAGAGAAGAAGGGAGTGAGACCATGACCCTGCCCCTCTGCATTGTCAACGCTCCATGCAAGGTCTGATCCGGACAGGACGGCATGGAGCTGAAAACAGGTAAACTCGTTCGGAACAGGCTTTGCATTTTTGTGACCAACATGAAAACATACAAAAAGGAGCAAAGTCTGTATGAAAAAGTATTTTTCCTCCCTTGCGGGACTGAAGATATTTCTTATTCTCTGGAGCACCCAGGCCCTGTCCGCCCTGGGCAGCGCCATGACCAGCTTCGCGCTGGTCATCTGGTCCTACCAGCAGCAGGGCTCCGCCCTGACCACGGCGGGACTGTCCATCGCCTCCTACGCCCCCTATGTGCTGCTGAGTATGTTCGCCGGCAGTCTGGCGGACCGGTGGGACAAGAAAAAGACCATGATCGTCTGCGACCTGTTCGCGGCGCTGACCACGGTGGCGGTGCTGGTCCTGCTGCGGACCGGGCGGCTGGAGGTCTGGCACCTCTACGCCATCAACGCCCTGAACGGCCTGATGAACACCATCCAGCAGCCGGTGAGCGAGGTAACGATTACCCTGCTGACCCCGAAGGAGCAGGCCCAGCGGGTGGCGGGGCTGCGGAGCCTGTCCGGCTCCCTGGTGACGCTGCTGTCCCCGGTGCTGGCTACGGCGGTGCTGATGCTGCTGGGATTGGAGGCGGTGATCGCCTTTGACCTGGCCACCTGCGCCGTGGCGGTGGGCTGCCTGCTGCTGTTTATCCGGATCCCGGAGAAGCGGGCGGCGGAAGAGAACAGCAGCCTGCTGCATTCGGCACGGGAGGGCCTGGGGTGGCTGAGGCAGAACCGGGGCGTGCTGGACATGATCCTGTTTCTGGCGGCCATCAACCTGATCGCCAGCGTCTACAACGCGGCGCTGCCCGCCATGGTGCTCTCCCGTCCCGGCGGCGGGGAGACGGCGCTGGGGCTTTTGCAGACCGTTACCGGGATCGCCAACCTGGTGGGGAGCCTGCTGGTAACGGCGCTGCCCGCGCCTAAAAGCCGGGTGCGGGTCATCTGCAACAGCCTGCTGTTCTCCATGAGCACAGAGAACCTGCTGCTGGCACTGGGACGGCATGCGGGCGTGTGGTACACGGGCTCCATCCTGGGGTGGCTGTTCATCCCGGTGATGAACGCCAACCTGGGGGCGCTGATGCGGCTGCATATTCCGGTGGAGCTGCAGGGGCGGGTGTACGCCGCCCGGAACACGCTGCAATTCTTTACCATCCCGGTGGGCTATCTGCTGGGCGGCTGGCTGGTGGACAGGGTCTGCGAGCCGTTTATGGCGGGACTGGCGGCGGAGAGCGCGCTGGTCCGCCTGCTGGGCAGCGGCAAGGGCAGCGGCGCTGCGCTGCTGTTTCTGATCATCGCGGGGGCAGGCGTGCTGGTCTGCCTGATCTTCCGGAGGGATAAGCACCTCTGGCAGTTGGAGGAGGAATAAAGCTTATGGGAAAAACAGCGTTCGTCACCGGCGGGAGCCGTGGCATCGGGCGGGCCATCGTCCGGCAGCTGGCGGCGGAGGGCTATGCCGTGGGCATCAACTACCTGCAGTCGGAGGGGCTGGCGGAGGAGCTGGCCGCAGAGATCCGGGAGCAGGGGGGCAGGGCCCTGGCCGTCCGGGCGGACGTGGCGGACCGGGAGGCGGTCACAGCCGCCATCCGGGAGGCGGAGCGGGCCATCGGCCCTGTGGATCTGCTGGTGAATAATGCGGGGATCGCCCAGAACGACCTGTTCCAGGATACCCCGGAGGAGCTGTGGCGCAGGATGTTTGCCGTCCACGCCGATGGGGCGTTCCACACCATCCAGGCGGTGCTGCCCCACATGCTCCATGAAAAGGCGGGGTGCATTGTGAACATCTCCTCCATCTGGGGGCTGCGAGGAGCGGCCTGCGAGGTGGCCTACGCCGCGTCCAAGGCGGCGGTGGTCGGGCTGACCCGCTCCCTGGCCATGGAGCTGGCCCCGTCCCACATCCGGGTGAACTGCGTTGCGCCGGGAGTGATCGCCACCGACATGGTGAAGGGGCTGGGGGAGGAGACCATCGCCTCCCTTATCGGCCAGACCCCCGCCGGACGGCTGGGGACAACCGAGGACATCGCCCGGGCCGTGGCCTTCCTGGCCCGGGAGGACGCGGACTTCATCACCGGACAGGTGCTGACGGTGGACGGAGGATTCATCGTATAAAAAATAGCGGCCCGGCTCCTGGAGTTCCAGGGGCCGGGCTCATTGTCTCCAAGTGAGACGCGTTACACAGTTTGACATAAAAATAAAAAACCCACGCTTTTCTTACAGCGTGGCCTTCCGATTCTTCATATCGCCTGGGAGAGGGATTACCGCTCGCTAATGGTGGTCTCGCGCTCACCGAAGATCATGTCGTCAATGTCGACGCCGGTGAAAGTAATGGTCATGTCTGCTATCACTTCCTTCCATATTAGATTATCTATACTTTAGCACACTTGAACAAAAAAGGCAAGCCTTTTTTGAACAGGATCACAAGAAATTTTAGGAAATTCCCGGAACCTCCGGGGATGGAGGGACCCGCAGGGGGTCATACGGACTCTGGCGGCTCCTCCTCTGCGTCCGCCGGGGATTCCCGCAGCTGCCGCAGGCACCTGGCGCAGATGTTTTTGCCTTTGAAGAGGGAGACAGTGCGGCCGCTGTCGCAGAAGATGCAGGCGGGGGTATACTTTTTCAGGATGATGGCGGAGCCATCGGTAAAGATCTCCATGGTCTCCCGGTCCGAGATATCCATGGTGCGGCGCAGCTCGGCGGGCAGCACGATCCGGCCCATTTCATCGATGCGGCGCACAATGCCAGTTGATTTCATAAGGGTCCTCCTGTTTTTAATATATCTCCTGTTCCAATTTCTCAAAACAGGGGGCATTAAAAAATTCCGGAATAGGGATGCCCAGCCCATCGCAAAGTTTTTTGATTGTCACAACGGATACGTCCTTGCGGCGTTTGTCCATCATGCTGTAAACGGTGGAAGGAGTTACGCCGGACAGCGTGGCCAATTCGTTGTATTTGATGCCCCGCTCCCGGCACAGGTCTTGGAAGCGGTTGACAACAGCTTCTTTCATGCGCATAGTGCCCCACCTCGATTAAAGAGTATCGTATTATGCGCCGTTGCGTATACGCATACGCGTAATTTTTGCAAATTTGTTGATTTGACATGCTTTTTCTTAAAGAAAAAGTATCAAAAAGAACGTTAAATTCGAGCCTCAAACCACTGCTATTCCTAAATTTCTGCCCGGTAACGGCATTGCATTTCTAATCGGGGAATAGTATCGATAAATGCCACATAAACAAAAATCCCCGTCCTCACAGCGGAGGACGGGGATTTTTGCGATGTACCTTACTCGGCAACAATGGCCTCGGTGGGGCAGTTGGCAGCGCAGGCGCCGCAGTCCACACAGGCATCAGCGTCAATGACATACTGGGTATCGCCCTGAGAAATGGCCTCAACGGGGCAGTTCTCGGCGCAGGAGCCGCAGCTGACGCAAGCATCGGTGATCTTGTGAGCCATGAATGATTACCTCCTTAGAATGGGTACCCTTATTGTAACATGAACTTTGAAAAATGCAAGTGCAAA
Source organism: uncultured Clostridia bacterium (assembly GCA_947177115.1). GTDB lineage: Bacteria > Bacillota > Clostridia > Oscillospirales > Oscillospiraceae > Pelethomonas. The sequence goes on along the minus strand of CAMWTG010000146.1, from coordinate 3,208 downwards.
TTCATCCGCCGGGGGAGAAATGTGTAAAAGCCGTTGGCGGGGGCATACTGAACAGGAAAAACCATCGACAGAGAGGACGTTGGGAGCATGTATGAAAACCGATTCACCCCCAGGGCCCAGAACGCCCTGCGCTTGGCCCAGGCCTCAGCGGAGGAGCTGGGCCACAGTTACGTAGGCAGCGAGCATCTGCTGCTGGGCCTTCTGCGGGAGGAGGGCGGCGCGGCCCACCGGTGTCTGGCGGAGCAGGCCGTCACTGGAGAGAGAGCCCGGGCGGCCATTGCGGAGATCGTGGGTACGGGGCTGGCGGGTCTGGCCCCGCCCCAGGGCCTGACCCCCCGGGCCAAGCGGGTCATTGAAAACGCCGTGGGGGAGTCCGCGCGCTCTGGCGGGGGCTATGTGGGCACGGAGCATCTGCTGCTGGGCATCCTGAAGGAGAACGGCACTATGGCCATGCGGGTGCTGGCCTCTATCGGGGCGGACCCCAGGAAGCTGCAGGCCGCCCTTTTGCAGCGCATGAGCGTGGTCCAGCGCCTGCCCAGGGAGGCTCCCACCCGCATTGCCGCCCCCAGGAGGGAGGAGGCCCCCAGGTCCAAGGTGCTGGAGCAGTTCACCCGCAGCCTCAACGCTCTGGCCCGGGAGGGCAAGCTGGACCCGGTGGTGGGGCGCGACCGGGAGATCGCCCGGTGCGTGCGCATCCTGTCCCGCCGGACCAAGAACAATCCGGTATTGGTGGGGGAGCCCGGCGTGGGCAAGACCGCCGTGGCGGAGGGGCTGGCCCAGCGGGTGGTCAATGGCGATGTGCCGGAGGAGCTGATGGGGAAGAACATCCTGTCCATCGACCTGGCGGCGATGCTGGCGGGCACCAAGTACCGGGGGGAGTTCGAGGAACGGGTGAAGAACGCCCTGGCGGAAATCCGGCGCATGGGCAACGTGATCCTCTTCATCGATGAGCTGCACACCATCGTGGGGGCGGGCAGCGCGGAAGGGGCGGTGGACGCCGCCAACATCCTCAAGCCCGCCCTCAGCCGCTCGGAGATTCGGGTCATCGGGGCCACCACCCGGGATGAGTACCGGCGGTATATCGAGAAGGACGCGGCCTTGGAGCGCCGGTTCCAGCCGGTGGCGGTGGAGGAGCCGTCCCCGGAGGCGGCGGTAGAGATCCTCCTGGGCCTGCGGGACAAGTACGAGGCCCACCACAAGCTGGCCGTCAGCGATGAGGCGGTGGGTGCGGCGGTGGAGCTGAGCCGCCGGTACCTGCCGGACCGCTTTCTGCCGGACAAGGCCATCGACCTGATGGACGAGGCCTGCGCCCGGGTGCGGATGGAGTGCGAGACGCAGTCGCCGGAGGTGAAGGAGCTGGAGGAGCGCCTGGCCTCGGTGCGCCGGGAGAAGGAGGAGGCCATCGCCGGGCAGGACTATGAGGCGGCGGCCGGCCTGAGGGACGTGGAGGAGGACTTTTCCACCCAGCTGCAGGCGGCACGGAAGCGGTGGGCGGAGGAGCGCACCGATGAGCTGATCGCCGTGACGGAGGAGGACGTAGCGGCGGTAGCGGCGGAGTGGACGGGCATCCCGGTCCGGCGGCTGACCCAGGACGAAGGGGAGAGGCTGCTGGAGCTGGAGGAGACGCTGAAACAGCGGCTGGTGGGCCAGGACGAAGCGGTGGCCGCTGTGGCCAAGGCCATCCGCCGGGGGCGGGTGGGGCTGAAGGAGCCCAACCGGCCTACGGGGAGTTTTCTGCTGTTGGGGCCCAGCGGCGTGGGCAAGACGGAGCTGTGCCGGACCCTGGCCGCGGCTATGTTCGGACAGGAGGAGGCGCTCATTCGCATTGACATGTCGGAGTATGCGGAGGCCCACGCCGCCAGCAGGCTGGTGGGGTCCCCTCCGGGCTATGTGGGTCACGAGGACGGGGGACAGCTGACGGAGAAGATCCGGAAACGGCCCTATTCGGTAGTGCTTTTTGATGAGATCGAGAAGGCCCATTGGTCGGTTTGGAACTTGCTGCTGCAGATCCTGGAGGACGGTTGCCTTACGGACAGTCATGGGCGGCGAGCGGATTTCCGCAACGCGGTGGTGGTGATGACCAGCAATGTAGGCGCACGCCAGGTCACCGGTGGGCACTCTCTCGGTTTTGCCGGGGAGGAGGACGGGGAGGCGGTCCGGCAGGACCGGGTCCGCCGTTCGGTGACGGATGAGCTGAAGCGGACCTTCCGGCCTGAGTTTTTAAACCGCATTGATGATACGATCGTTTTCCGGCAGCTGGATAAGATGGATCTGAAGGAGATCGCCCGGAGGATGCTGGCGGAGATGGCGCAGCGGATGAAGCCGTTGGGGCTTGCCCTCCGGGCTGAGGAGGAGGCCGTTGAAATGCTGGCGGAGGAATGTTATGACCCTGCGAACGGGGCGAGGCCCCTGCGCAGGGCCCTCCGGCGGAAGGTGGAGGACACCGTGGCGGAGGGGGTTTTGTCTGGCCGCTTTCACAGCGGCCAGGGGGTTGTTTTGGCGGTTTGTGAAAATGGGCTTGCTATTGTGGAGGAAAGAGTGTAAAATGGTAGATAATTCCTTCTTTTGCCGCGCTGTGCGCAGCACGACAGGTTTCTTCTGCGGCCCTGCGGGCCGCTCCGCATGATTTCTGTTCGTTACCCCGGGGGCTGCGCGCCCCCGGACCCTGCGGTTACTTTTTGTGTGAACAAAAAGTAACCAAAAAGTCACTTAAACCTGTGGTTTAAGAATCCCTTAGGGCATCGCGCGAAGCGCGATACCTTATTACGGGGGAATTTGTTTTTTTACGCTGATCCTGTGGTCTGTCCGGCCTACCGGACTGCGTGTACGGTTTCTCCTGCCTTGCTCCTGTTTCAGGATGTCGGCTTGGCCCCTACCGTCATACGCGCTGGATCTCCCGGGGTGGTCGTTGATGCCTGGCCCTTCTACCACCAGCAACCCGCGCACTGTGAATCTGCACCCCCGTAGGGGCCGGTGCCCTCATCGGCCCGTTCTGACGGGACCTCGCAGGTCAACGGCAGGCCGATGGGGACATCGGCCCCTACGGAATGTTCGCATCCACGCACCCCGGGAGCTCCCTTCGCGTGATACGGTAGGGACCAAAACGACATCGTTGGACAGACGCTTCGCCCTCAACACGGGAGCCGGTCCAATAGACCGGACGGACTACAGGATCAGCGCAAAAACAAATCCCCCCATGAGGGGATCC
>CAMWTG010000145.1 GCA_947177115.1 uncultured Clostridia bacterium | reverse complement strand
CCAGGGCTGGAAGGAATCTCTCTCCTGCCTGGTAAAGGGGGAACTGCGCCCTTTTGCAGGGTCCGGCGGAGCTTATCAGTAAAAATCACTCCAGCTGCTTCCTACTTGCTCGGACTATTCTGCACTGCACGCAGCTCATAGCTTGAATTTGGTGATTTATTCAGAGGTTCCTTAGATATGAGACTGCTTTTTACGGCCTCTCTGCCGCATCCTGCCAGAGGGACATCAAATACTGCCCGATCTCATAGCTGAAACGCAGTGCCGCAGGCAGCAACGCTTCCGGCATCCGCTTGGCATAATTGTGCGCCTCATAGGAAAAATCGCCCTGATAGCCGGTTTCCCGAAGAACAGGCATGATCTCCTCCCAGCGGGTAAAGCCGAAATAGGGCATGATGTGCATCAGCGGTTCATAGGTTTTGCTGGCCGTGTCAGAGACATGGGTCGCTTTCAGCCGGCGGCCCAGCAGGCGCAGCGCCGCCGGCTGATCGATCTCCTGAATATCTCCGTGCTCAAAATCCCAGCAGACACCCAGCCTGCTGTCACCGAAATCATCCACAAAATCCACGATCTCCTCCGGCGTAACAAAAAACTTCCTTTGCGGCGCAATCGAGTAATCGCACATATTCTCAATAGCCAGGTCCATATCCAGCCGGACGGTGTCCTCCATCAGCCGCTTGAAATATTCTCTGTTCTTTTCACGGGAGGCCGCCATGGGGCGGGGCGAACTCCTGTCCGTGTCCGGATGCACCACGCACACAGTAGACCCCAGAATGGTGCAGCATTTCAGCGAGCGCCGCAGGAGCATCTCATGATGTTCCCGCTCTTCACTGGTATAAGACGGCCGCAGAAAATCATAGGTATAGGCGTGGCACTGGCCAAACGTGACGCCCAGCCGCTGCGCCTCCTCCGCCACAGAACCGATCCAGTGCTCCCAGCCGCCGCCTACAAATGGCGAATCGGGGCCCGACCAGTCGTAAAAGCACAGGTCAAAACGGTCAAATCCAGCCTGCGATGCCAGGCGCAGTGTTTCATGCAGGGAGAGATTTTCCCGGTCCGGCCGTTCGCTGGCAATATTGGTCGATGTTGCAAGCCTCATATTCCTACCATCCGATCTATCAGCAATTGCAGATATGCCAAAAAGTCAACATGCTCCGCAGCCTGCAAGGTCCCCTCCTCCTCCGGGTGGAACTCCGTGAGATATTGGTCTGTGCGGCGCGGATCGATCCTGACAGTACCACGCCGGTAGCAGGCCAGCTCGGGGGCGATGACGGCGGCTACCGCCAGGGCGTCCACCAGAATACCGCCGGGGGCCATGCTGTGCGCCTTGACAAACGCCAGGGAGTGGGACAAAAAATCCCGAAGCCTGCCCGTACATTTTTCTGTCAGCTCCTCTGTATAGCTGTCCTGCAGCTGCGCCGTCACATCCACGCCCAAAGCGCGGACCGGCACGCCGGAAGCAAAGACCAGCTCCGCAGCTTCCGGGTCGTACAATATGTTCCATTCCGCTCTGGCGATCGCGGGATTCAGCCAGTAGTATCCGGAAATCGTGACGATCTCCTTGATATGGGGTTTGGTCTCCGGATAGTCCCGCAGAAGTTCTCCCAGGTTGGTCATAGCGGCGATGGAAACAATGGTCACCGGTTCCCGGGAGGCGAGAAGCGCATCCCGGAGAAAGTTTACCGCCGGTTTCTCTGCCAGCAGTTCCCTGCTGCCCGCCAGATCGGAACAGCACAGGCCGTCCTTTCCACAGTACTCCGCATCAAACAGGAACGGGCGCAACATGGGTTTTGCCGCCCCCGGATATACAGATACCCCGCCGCAGTTTGCAAGGAGGCAGGCACGCGTTGCGTTCCAGCTGGTGTACTCCACCGTTGCGTTCCCGCATACTGTCGTAATGCCCAGCACATCGAGCTCCGGCGCGCGCAGCGCCAGCAGCAGGGCCAGCACGTCATCCACGCCGGGGTCGCAGTCGATAATGACCGGTATTCGCTTCATACCCATAGATGGGCCCCTTTCCCAACAGATTGTTTGTAAGGACCTGTATTCATAACCGGCGGATGCCGGATGGTCGAGGATCTTTCCCGTCAGACAAGGAAATCTTCCGCAGCGATCCTGACGGATCGCAGGGAGATCGATGCAGTATGGCGGGAAAAAGCCCCCGCCCAGACGGCGTGCCGCGGTTGTGGATACAGGTTCTAAAACCCTCCGCAGCCTGTGCTGCGGAGGGTTCCGCATGTTTTTCGGATCAGTCGATCGGATTGGCGCGGAAGTAGTCGGCAAAGGCATCCGCGATTCCATCCGTAATGGCTGCGTAAGTCTCCTCCTTTGAGGCGGAGCCGCCTGCGAAGTTCAGCATACTGTCCTGAATAACCGTATTGACCGTCTGGTTATCGGGGCAGAAGGAAGATACCACGGAGCCCGGCGTATTCTTCAGGATGTCAAAGGGAACGCTCAGACGGGGCTCGGTGGAGATGGCGCTCTGATAGGTCTCGGCCTCCTCCGCGTGTACGTTGATCGGCACGTAGCCGCAGCCGTCCAGCCACATGGCCTGCGTGTCAGCCGAGATCAGGTACTGGACAAACTCCCAGGCGGCCTCCACACGGGCAGGCTCGCCCCGGTCGATCATGAACAGGCCGCTGCCGGAGGGATATGCGCCGCCCACGTCAGACGCGCTCACCTTGGGGATCGCCGCAACGCCCCACTGGAAGGAATCCCCCACTAGATCGTTGATCGTGGGAATGCGGGCGCTGCTCATGATGCACATGCTGTTCAGGCCCTGGGCAAACTCCTCGTTCATGCTGTCCTTGGTCTCTTTATAGGCGCCGGACGCGATCACCTTTTCCCACTCGGTAAGGAACGCTTGGATCGCCTCCTGGCTGGACAGCTCGGTCATCTGTCCGGCGTGGCCGCTCTGGTTGTTGCCGAAATAGGTCCCGGCAGCACCCTGGGTCACAATGAAGTTTTCAAACTCGAACTGGTCCAAACGTACATTCAGGCCGTACTCCGCACCGGTCTTTTCCTTCAGAGCAGGCAACATCCGGGCCATCTCGTCAATGGTGGCGGGAGGCGCGTCAAAACCGGCCTGGGTGAGCTGGTCCTGGTTGTAATACAGCAGAAGGGCGGAAATCGCATAGGGCACGCCGATCATCTTCCCACCGATGGAATAGGCTTCTACGGTGTTGGGGATCAGGTCGTCCTTGGACACGGCGGCGCCGGACGCGGTGATGTAGTCCTCCGCCCACACCGTGCGCTCCCAGTCCTGGATCAGGTTGACATATTCGCTGAACATGTGGATAACGTCCGGCATATTTTCCGTGTCATCCGTGGTCATCGCTGCGGTCAGGGCATTGGTGCCGGGCCAGTCCTGATACACACCGGTGACATGGATGCCTTTTTCTGCGCCGGTAGTCTGGTTGAAGGCATCGATCTGCTTTTCGATGATCTGTCCTCCCACGCCGTCCATGGCGTACCAGTAGGAGAGCTCGATCGTACCGCTCTCCGGGGTCTGCGCGGGCGTTTGTGTGCCGCTGTCGGTTCCCGGCGTGCCGCTGGTCCCCGGATCGCTGCTGTCCTGCGCCGCGTTATTCCCGCCGCAGGCCGCAAGGGCCAGCAGCATCGCCAGCGCCAGCAGCAGAGCTGCCATCTTTTTCATTTTCATCTTTTTCCTCCTGATTTTATTATTCTTTTACTGCCCCTGTCATCATACCCGACACGATACGGCGCAGGAACAGTGCAAAGATCAAAATGGTTGGGACAAGTGCAATGGAAGCTCCCGCCATCACCGGGCCGAAGGCAGAGGACTCCCGGTCCTTCAGCATGGTGATTCCCACCTGGACCGTCCGCATCTCATCCTTTGTGGTCACCAGCATGGGCCAGACGTATTGGTTCCACACACTGACAAAGGAGTTCATAAAAACCGTGATCAGGACGGGGCGGCTTACCGGGAGCAGGATGCGGAAGAAGAACTGGAGGTCGCTGCATCCATCCAGACGCGATGCCTCCTGGAGGCTCCTGGAAAAGGTCAGGAAATTCTGGCGCATGAGAAAGATGTTGTTGGCGGAGATCAGGAAAATGGAACAGATCCCGGCGTAGGTATTCATCAATCCCATTTTGGAAATGGTCACATAATTTTGTACCACCAGCACGTCCGGAGGGATCATGATCGTGGCGAGGGTCAGGGCGAAGAGGATCCTTTTTCCGCGAAACTCATAGAAGGAGAAGGAAAACGCCGCCATGGAAGCCAGGATCACGCGGACGCAGCTGCAAATCAGCGCAATGATGAAGGAGTTGCCCATGTAGCGCGCGATCTTGGTGGTGGTAAAAGCCTGGATATAGTTCGCCAGGGTAGGATGGGGCGGGAGAAGATAGTGAGAGGTGGTCAGAATATCCTCCGGTCTCATGAAGGAGGCGGAAAAGGCATACAGAATGGGGAAAAGGACCATCAGAGCGCAGATCACGCAGATGACCTGCATCATGATATTGGTCGTACGGCGCTCATTCACTGATAATGCACCCCCTTGTCCTCCCAGGCGAAAGTTGCCATCGTGACGGCAAAGGTCAGCAGGAACGTAACCACCGCCGCCGGGTTTGCATTGGTATAGTTGCCGGTGGCATTGAACTGCCGGAAAATATACTGCATGAGGGTCAGGGTGGAGTTGGACGGTCCGCCGTTGGTCAGGATATTGACCAGGCTCATCATCATCATGCCGTAGGCCATGTCCGTAAAGATCAGGTAAAACATGGTTGGGGAGACCAGAGGCAGATAGATGGAAAACACCTGGCGGAGCGGGCCTGCTCCATCAATGGCCGTGCTCTCCACAAGGTCGCTGGGGACGCTACGGATGGCAGAGAGCAGAAATACGAAAGCGTAACCGGTGGAGAGCCAGATCTGGATAATGGCAATGGCCAGCATCGCATATCGGGCATCTGTCAGCCACCGGATGTTGATGCCCAGCGTACCGTTGATGATCCCCAGCGGCGAGACGTACAGCAGCTGGAAGATCATGCCGATCACAGAGGCGGCCATAGCCATCGGCATGGCGAAGCTCGTCTCATAGAAAGAGGACAGAGCCCGCCGCTTGTTGGCCAGCATCGCCAGTGCGAACCCCAGGACCTTCGAGATGGGAACGGTCAGTACCACGAACCAAAGCGTGTTCTTCAGCGCGGTGAGAAAGCGGCCGTCAGAGAGGATGTAGCGGTAATTGTCCAGTCCGACAAAGGTCTTGGCGCGCCCGGCCGTATCCACGATGAACAGGCTTTTATAGATCGTCTGCAAAAAGGGGTAGAAGGTAAACACAAAAAAGAGAATAAATGCGGGCAAAAGCCACAGGTAGGGCCGCGCTCTATTTCGTATCCGGACGGCAGAGGATCTCATAGCTTCTTCACTCCCTCTCGTTTGTACAAAATCGCCTTACGGCTTCCACAACACCTGCGGTATAAGCGGCTTGACAGACATGATCCGCCTGCCGTTTCACTTCTTCCTTGGCATTTCCAACGGTGACGCCGGTGCCGACTTCCCGGAGCATTTCCACGTCATTCAGGCTGTCGCCGATGGCCATGATATTTTCCGGCGCAATACCGAGCCGCTTTGCCAGCCGGGCGATGGCGCCGCCCTTTGTAATGCCCGCTTTCATGATGTCCAGATGGCGGCTGTCATATTGGTAGACCTGCAGCAGGTCCCGGTACGGCTCCAAGTATGGCAGGATGCGCTCCACCTGTCCTGGCTTTTCCGGGTCGGTGATCATGACTTTTTCAAACCGGAGCGTCTCCCACTCGGAGGCCAGGGGGATATGGAAATGATTGTACCGGCCAAAGTTGTCAATATCCCGCTGAATATAGGCGTTATGCCTGTAAGCGAGTTCTGAATTTCCCCCGCACATGAAGATCGCCATATCCAGCTTGTCCGCAGCCAGAATCGCCTCCCGCACCAGGCGGGCCTCAAACAGCTCGTCCCACAGCGCCTCTCCATTTTGCCGCGCACCGCCGCCGTTGTTGATGATGACCGGTTCCCGAATATCCAGCTTTTGAATATAGGGCAGTAACTGGTCATAGCACCGGCCGGAGGCGATAGAGAAGCGCACCTGATTTTCCTGAAGCAGCTGCGCCAGCTCATCAAAATATGGCGTGATCTGTTCCGTTGGATCGATCAGTGTTCCGTCTACATCGCAGATAACCAGCTGCGGTTTCATGGGCATCGCCTCCTCAAAAATTCCTGATCGCCCGGGTGCAGATGCTCAGCCCCTGGAAATCGGTGTTTTCGTAATCCTCACAGTATTCCATGACCCGCCCGTCCCTTGCATAGGCCGTGCGGAAGATCATGATCACCGGCGCCTGGGGCTCCATGTCCAGACAGGCGGCGATCCTGGGCGGGCAGCCAATGGCCCGCATGACCTCGTCCTGGAAGGCGGCTACCAGGCCGGCCTTTTCCTCCAGCAGGCGAAAAAGCGATCCCTCATCCAGATATTCCTTGGTAAACACAACATCTTTTACATCCACGCCGTTCAAAAAGGATATCTGAATGCACAAGGGCTTTCCATCCAGCAGGCGGACCCGCTCGATCCGCACCACATCATTGCCGGTAGGGATGCGCAGCTGCTTGGCGATGGCCTCCGTGGCGGGGATCGTCTCGATAGAGAGCGTTCTGGACAGGAGCTTGTGCCGGTTTTCCGTGCGCTCTGCAATGATGGGCCGGACGGGCAGATGTACGTTTTCCCCGTAATCGCAGACGTAGGTGCCTTTGCCCTTGATGGACACCAGGATCCCGTTGCGGATCAGTTCATCGGTCGCCTTACGCACGGTCGTTCTGCTGACGCCGAACTTTTGGGAGAAAAACTCCTGCTTGGGGATCATGGATCCCTTTTCGTACACACCCCGGATGAGATCGTGTTCGATGGAATCCTGTATCAGTTTGGGTTCCGGGATCTTTTTGTGGACTTGGCGGTTGGCTCTG
>CAMWTG010000144.1 GCA_947177115.1 uncultured Clostridia bacterium | reverse complement strand
TTATGCTGGCGGCAGGGATTCTGACCGCCTGCGCTCCCGCAGGCGGGGACGCCCCCCGGACAGAATCGAAGGAGGGCATTCTGACCTACGCCGTGTTGGACCCATTAACCGGCATAAAAAAGAGACAGATCAATATTTTTAATAACAAGCACGAGGACGTACAGATTGAGGTGCTGGGTTACTCGGACGAGGGCGGCATAGACCGGCTCCTAACAGAACTGGCTTTGGGACAGGTTCCAGATATTATGGATCTCCACCGTCTAGGCAAAAACGGCATAGATAAACCATTCTGTTATGTTGGATTTTATCCTGGACGGCTTAGAAAGCCAGAAGGGGCATACTGGCTGCCCTACCAGCAGTTGGTCCAAAAAGGGTATCTGGAGGACTTGTGGCCTTATATAGAAAATGACCCACAGCTGGGACGAGACGCGCTCCTGGAAGCACCAATGAAGGCTGCCGAGGTAAACGGTGGCCTTTATATGATTTTCATGGATGTATACATCGAAACGCTGGCTGGCTCAAAAAATGTAGTAGGAGATCGTAATGGCTGGACAGTGAAAGAGTTGATGGAGACCTTTGCCACCATGCCGGAAGGGTCTACAATCTTGAGCTACAATTCCACCCGGCGGGAGATGTATGACCGGCTGTACAGTGCCACCTTGGACCAATATATCGACTGGGAAGCAGGCCAGTGTTCCTTTGATAATGAGGAGTTTCGCAGTATGCTGACTTTTCTAAGCACCTTTCCAGCGGAATTCAAGACTACTCTTACGGCAGACGAAGTGAAAGAAGAACTTGTCTGGAGGAGATTGGAGGGGAAACAAATGCTGGCAGCTGTAGCTGTTAGCAGTTTGGCTGAGGTAGCTCGTATAGGTACCACTTTTGGCGAGGAGCGCGTGGCCTATGTTGGCTATCCCACGGCGGACGGCAGCTTCGGCAGTTCTTTTCACATCCCCGGGACCGTGCTGGCCATGTCCTCCGCCTGCCCCAATAAAGAAGCCGCCTGGGAATTTATGGGCGATATGGTCCGGACAGTCTACTCACAACATCAAATGGAGGAACTGGGGTTTTATGTTGATGGCGAGATATATATCGCGCTTCCGGTTAACCGCAAAAACTTTGAGACCGCAAATACAGGCGATATAAAGAGAAATGACTCTCAAGCTTATGATATGCTGACTTTTCCCGGCGGTCCTATACTGAAAGGAGTCTCGCCAACAGAGGAGGATATCCCGGTTTTTGAAGCGCTCCTCAACAACACCAAGCAGCTCTACTGGCCCAACGAAGCCCTGTCCGACACCGTCTGGGATGCCATCGGTCCCTATTTCGCCGGAGACAAGACCCTGGACGAGACCATCCAGCTTGTCCAGAACCGGGTAACGCTGTACGTCAATGAAAACCGGTAACAGTGGGGCACAAAACGCCGCCCGGGCAGCTCCCCGGGCGGCGTTGCGCAGTTTTCTCTGCCTTTACCGAATAAAATTCGTCCTCACTGGGCTCTCCCGCTCCGGCAGGCCATACTTTTCCCTCGCCAGAGCCACGCCCCGCATAAGGAAGGTCATGTTCCGCGCCAGGGTGCGCATGGACTGCATCCCCTCCTCATCCTGGACCGCCTCGCCGGGGGCGCGGCCATGGACGCTGTTCCAGTATTGTCCGGAGGCTATGGGCATCCCGGAGATGGTGAAGAACTTGTTCAGCTCGTCAAAGGTAGCGGAGAGCCCGCCCCGCCGGGCCGCCACCACGGCGGCGCCCACCTTCATAGTCTTGTCGAAGCCTGTGCTGTAAAAGAGCCGGGTGAGAAAGGCCACCAGGGTGGCATTGGCGGAGGCGTAATACACCGGGGAGCCCACCACCAGGCCATCGCAGGCTTCAAACTTGGGGGCAGTTTCGTTGACCAGGTCATCGAAGACGCATCTGCCGGCCTTGACGCATCCGCCGCAGCCAATACAGCCCCGGATGGCCTGGTGGCCCACATGGATCATCTCGGTGGACACACCCTCCTGCCGGAAGACCATTTCCGTCTCCTGGAGGGCGGCGGCGGTATTGCCGTTGGGCCGGGGACTGCCGTTGATCAAAAGTACTTTCATGGCACTGCTCCTTTTTTATGATTCTCCTCTATCATACTGCAAGTGGGCCGGTTTGGGAAGGGGAAAAAGGAAATTTCACGGAAGTCGATTGGTGTGATACACAACCCCAAATGGCAGGATCTGTGTAGGGGCGAGCATTGCTCGTCCGTTTCCAACGGAATATTCCCTTGTCGTGCGGGCGGCAAAGCCCACCCCTGCACAGTCCGTGTTATTAGGGGATTGTCCGGCTAGAAATGGATTTCTCCGGAAAAAATGGAAAAGATGAAATTACCCGTTGACAAAACAGAAATGACATGGTAATATGAAAACTGCGCCTGAGACCGATTGGGAGAGATGTCCGAGCGGTTTAAGGAACCGGTCTTGAAAACCGGCGATGCGCGAGCATCCGTGGGTTCGAATCCCACTCTCTCCGCCATTTTTAAGACTGGAAATGCAACTCATTCGACCTGTGCGGAAGTACCCAAGTGGCCGAAGGGGCTCCCCTGCTAAGGGAGTAGACGTCCAAACAACGTGCGAGGGTTCAAATCCCTCCTTCCGCGCCAGCTCTGAAAAAGCCCTGAAGGTGATGGAAAAAGCCTTTAGGGCTTTTTCCATACGCCGGACGGGCTTTTTCTTCGCTTCAAACTGCGAACCATCGTTTCGCCCGCCCTTATGGCGGGCGAAGGCGGCGGCTTTGCCGCCGTCACCGATTGGGTTCGCAGTTTGGGGGACGGGGTGCGGGGCGTGCGTGCGTTCCGTTTTTGGGGAAGAGGGTGCTTTTTGTGAATTGTCCATCCTGCGGGAAGGAAATGGAGGCTGGGTGGCTCTGCGGCAGACAGCCGCTGGTCTGGAGTCCCGAGAAGGGGCGCTCCCTTCTGTGGAAACGGAAAGGGGACGTGTCCCTGCTGGAGGAAGATCTCGTGGTCACATGCGCTGCGGATTTTCCCGCTGCATATATATGCAAGGACTGCCGGAAGGTAGTCGTGGAATACTGAGAAACTATCATTCACATAGGAGGAACACAGGCAAATGGATTACAATAAAACCATCAACCTGCCAAAAACAGACTTCCCTATGCGGGCGGGCCTGCCGGCCCGGGAACCCGCTATGCTGGAAAACTGGGAGAAAATGGACCTCTACCATGAGCTGCTGAAGAAAAACGAAGGCAAGCCCCTCTGGTCCCTCCATGACGGCCCCCCCTTCTCCAATGGCGATCTTCACATGGGCCACGCCCTGAACAAGTCCATTAAGGACTTTATGGTCCGTTCCGCCGCCATGCGGGGGTACTATACCCCCTATATCCCCGGCTGGGATAATCATGGGATGCCCATTGAGTCTGCGATCATTAAGAAGAATAAGCTCAACCGGAAGAAGATGAGCGTGCCTGAGTTCCGTTCCGCCTGTCATGATTTCGCCCAGCACTACATTGACGTGCAGATGGCAGGATTCAAGCGCCTGGGCGTTATCGGCGACTGGGAGCACCCCTATAAGACCATGGACCCCGCCTTTGAGGCGGAGGAGGTCAAGGTCTTCGGCGAGATGTTCAAGAAGGGCGTTATTTACAAGGGCCTCAAGCCCGTGTACTGGTGTCCCCATGATGAAACCGCGCTTGCCGAGGCGGAGATCGAGTACCAGGACGATCCCGTCACCACCGTGTACGTGAAGTTCCGTATGCTGGACGAAGACGGCAAGCTGGGCCACCTGGACGACCAGAAGCTCTATTTCCTCATCTGGACCACGACCATCTGGACTCTGCCGGGCAACCTTGCCATTGCGCTCCATCCTCGGGACAGCTACGCCATTGTAAAGGCGCCCAGCGGGGAGATGTATATCCTGGCCGAGGCCCTGGTGGAGAAGGTCATGAAGATCGGCGGTGTGGAGAACTATGAGATTCTGGAGACCCACCCCGGCAGCTTCTTTGAGGATATGCTTGCCTGGCATCCCTTCCTGCCTAAGGCCAGCCGTCTGGTCAATGCTGAGTATGTCACCATGGACAGCGGTACCGGCTGCGTCCACACCGCCCCCGGCTTCGGCGCGGACGACTATCAGACCTGCAAGCGCTACGGCATGGAGATGGTGGTGCCTGTGGACGACCGGGGCCGCCACACCGACTACGCCGGCAAATACGCCGGCATGACCACCGATGAGTCTAACCCCGTCATCCTGGCGGATATGAAGGAGAGCGGCGCGCTGTTTGCCAGCGAGGACATCGTCCACTCCTACCCCCACTGCTGGCGGTGCAAGCATCCCATCATCTTCCGGGCGACCCCCCAGTGGTTCTGCTCCGTGGACGCCTTCAAGGATGCCGCGGTGGCCGCTACCGATGATGTGCGGTGGGTCCCCGCCTGGGGCAAGGACCGGATGATCTCTATGATCAAGGAGCGGGCCGACTGGTGCATTTCCCGCCAGCGCCGCTGGGGCCTGCCCATCCCTGTATTCTACTGCGGGGACTGCGGCAAACCCGTTTGCGATGATGCTACGATCGCCGCCGTTTCTGAGCTTTTCAAGGCGGAGGGTTCCAATGCCTGGTATGAGAAGAGCGCGGAGGAGATCCTCCCTGCCGGGTACAAGTGCCCCCACTGCGGCGGCGTTCATTTCACCAAGGAAGAGGATACGCTGGACGGCTGGTTCGACTCCGGCTCTACTCACTTCGCCTCCATGCAGAAGGACCAGGGCTTCTGGCCCGCCACCGTTTACATGGAGGGCCTGGACCAGTACCGCGGATGGTTCCAGTCTTCCCTGCTCACCGCCGTAGGCGCGCTGGGCAAGGGCGCTCCCTTTAAAGAGTGCGTTACCCACGGCTGGACGGTGGACGGCGAGGGCAAGGCCATGCACAAGAGCCTGGGCAACGGCGTGGATCCCAGCGAGATCTTCAAGAAGTACGGCGCGGACATGATCCGCCTGTGGGCTGGGTCTGCCGACTACCATGCGGACGTGCGGTGCTCCGACAACATCTTCAAACAGCTGAGCCAGAACTATCTGAAATTCCGTAATACTGCCCGGTATTGTCTGGGCAATCTGGCGGGTTTTGACGCCAACAACCTGGTGAAGCCCGATGAAATGCTGGAGCTGGACCGCTGGGCCGTGACACGCCTCAACAGCCTTATTGAGCGGTGCGAGACGGCTTACTACAACTACGACTTCCATGTGGTGAGCCATGCCGTCAACGACTTCTGCGTGGTGGAGCTGTCCAGCTTCTATCTGGATATCATCAAGGACCGGCTGTACTGCGATGAGACGGACGGCGTTTCCCGCCGCAGCGCTCAGACTGCCCTGTGGCTGATCCTGGACACCATGACCAAGATTTTTGCACCCATTCTGGCCTTTACCTGCGATGAGATCTGGCAGGCCATGCCCCACAGGGAGGGGGACGATCCCCGGAATGTGCTGCTCAATGTGATGAATCAGCCTTTTACGGACTATGCGCTGGACGATGATGCCATGACGGCCTGGAAGGGTCTGATCGACCTTCGTGATGCGGTCAATGGTGCGCTGGAGACCGCCCGGAATGAAAAGAAGATTGGCAAGAGCCTGGAGGCCAAGGTCACGCTGCCCTCCGCTATGCTGGCCGGGGGCCGGACAATGGAGGCGGATGAGCTGGCGGATCTGCTGATTGTGTCTCAGGCAAGCGTATCCGCCGGAGATGCTGCAAGCATCCGGGTGGAACCGGCCCAAGGCGCCAAGTGCGAGCGCTGCTGGAAGATCCTGCCCTCTGTGGGCTCTGATGGGACGCATCCCACCCTCTGCGGCAGGTGTGCCCGGGTGGTCAAGGGGCTCAAGCTGGACCTTTGATTCTGCGCAGGGACGATCCCCTGCCGGGCGGATCTCCGCCCGGCAGGGGAACCAGGTACATCTATATCATGCGGCGCGCCTCCGGCGCGGACGGGGCAGGCGTGTGGGAAAGGTTCGTTTCTTCGCCCCGCCGGGACGCCCTTGCCGCTTACGGTATCCTATGACGGATCCCCCGCCGGGGTGCTTTGTCCTTTTTCCCGTCCGATGGCTTGTCCATCCCGGTTTGGTCCGGAAAAACAAAGGAAGGTCGTGCAGCCATGATCAAAATTGCCCCCTCCATCCTCTCTGCTGATTTTGCGAATTTAGAGCGGGACATCCAAAAGGTCCGCAGCGCGGATTATCTCCATGTGGACGTGATGGACGGCATTTTTGTCCCCAACATCACGATCGGCATCCCGGTGGTCCAGTCCATCCGGGCGGCCACGGACATGATCCTGGACGTCCACCTGATGATCGACCGGCCCGTACGGTACGTGGAGCGGTTTTGTCAGGCCGGCGCGGATATCGTTACCGTCCATGTGGAGGCCGACAGCGAGGAAAACACCGGCAGGGCCCTGGATATCATCCGCGCCCAGGGCAAGAGGGCCGGCGTGGTACTTAAACCCAAAACTCCGGCGGAGGCGGCGCTGCCCTTTCTGGACCGGTGCGGCATGGTCCTGGTGATGACGGTGGAGCCTGGCTTTGGCGGGCAGAAGTTCATGGCGGACATGATGCCCAAGCTCCGGCAGCTGCGGGAGTGGATCGATGGCCGGGGGCTGGACTGTGAGCTGGAGGTGGATGGCGGCGTGGACCCCGTTACCTGTAAGACGGTCATTGCAAATGGGGCCAATGTCCTGGTGGCGGGCAGCGCGGTGTATAAAGCGCCGGATATTCCCGCCCGCATTCAAGAGCTGAAAGGATAACGCTATGGAATATTTTCCCGCGCCTCTGGAGCAGCTGGTGGAGCAGTTTGCCCGGCTGCCGGGCATTGGCGGCAAGTCCGCCCAGCGGCTGGCTTTCCATGTGCTGGGCTTGACGGACGAGGAGGCCCGGGAGTTTGCCGATGCTATTTTGGAGGCCAAGCGCAGCGTCACCTGCTGCCCCGTGTGTCAGAACCTTACCTCCGGAGGAATTTGCTCTATCTGCGCCTCCC
>CAMWTG010000143.1 GCA_947177115.1 uncultured Clostridia bacterium | reverse complement strand
GTCCTTCATGTTCATCACCGTGGCCTGCGGCGCTATTTCCGGGTTCCACGCCACCCAGTCCCCTCTGATGGCCCGCTGCATGAAGAGCGAGCGCCAGGGCCGCTTCGTGTTCTACGGCGCCATGGTCTGCGAGGGCGTCATCGCCCTGATCTGGGCCGCTGCCGGCTGCTCCCTGTATGAGGTTACCGGCGGTCTGAACACCGGCCTCCAGGCGGTCCTGGGCGGAGGTCAGTCCGCCGCCATCTACGATGTGTGCGCCAAGACCATGGGCGGCATCGGCATTGCCCTTGCCATGCTGGGCGTCATTGCCTGCCCCATCACCTCCGGCGACACCGCCTTCCGCTCTGCCCGGCTGGTGCTGGCCGACTGGATGAAGCTGGACCAGGGTAAGTACAAGAACCGCCTGCTCCTGTGCATCCCCGTGCTGGGCATCGGCGCGGTGCTGGGCATCGGCAACGCCCTGGGCAAGATCGACTACCAGATCATCTGGCGTTATTTCAGCTGGACAAACCAGACCCTGGCCATGATCGTGCTGTGGGCTGCGTCCATGTACCTCTTCTACGACAAGAAGAACTATTGGATCACCGCCGTTCCCGCCACCTTCATGAGCGCCGTGTCCGCTACTTACTTCGTTCTGGCCCCCGAGTGCCTGGGCAAGCTGGTAAATACCTATGACGCGGACGGCAAGCTGCTGGCCTACAACACCATGGTCGCCTATCCCATCGGCCTGATCGTGGCGGCGCTGTTCCTGGGCATCTTCCTCTACTCCATCAAGAAGCGGAACGTCAGCCCTCAGTATGATACCCTGAAGAAGTAACATCATCCATACAAACGGCGGCGGAGGGGCGGTTTTCCCACCCCTCCGCCCTTTTTCCGGGAGGGACCCATGATCTTCAAACCGAGACAACTGAGCCTTGCGGCGCTGGACGATGAGACTTTGGCCGCAGACAAAAAGCGCTGCCGCCGCTTCGGCCCCTGCGGCGTGGGCGAGAAGGCCCTGTACCTCAACAGTTTCTATATCGACCGGTGCTTTTACGTCACCCTCTCCTCCGTCCGCCGGATCTTCAAGCGGGTAGCCATGAGCAAGGGCGGCTTCACCGGCAGGGGCATGTTCGCCTCTATCCCCTATTTGGTGGTGGAGTACGACAATGGGCGGCAGAAGCAGTGCAACTTCAAGCGGGAGGAAGACGTGGACCGCCTGCTGGAGCACATGGCCCGGGTCTGCCCGGAGGTCCCCCGGCTCAGCGAAGAGGGGGAGCGCCGTCTGGCGGAGAAGGCTGCCCGGGAAGCGGCGCGCTATCTGAAGGAGCTGACCCCCCAGGCCCAGAGCGCCTGGGACCAGCTGGAGGGGGCCAGGGCGAAGCTGGCGGCGGACCCCGCCCGCTCCGACCGTCTGGCCCGCGCTGCCAGGACCAAGCGCAGCAGCGACCGTGCCAATCCGGCCTATAAGTGGGTGGCGCTGGCCATCATCATTCTGGGCGCGGCGGCAATGGTCTACGGCGTATGGACGTGGATGAACCAAAACAGCACAGGGGTCTATTTCCTGCTGTTCGGTCTTGCGGCGATCTTTTTCTTCTCCGGGGCCAACGTCCTGCCTACGGCCCGGAATAATAAGAAGGCCGTTGCCCGCGAATGGGAGGAGGCCAAAGCTTCGCTGAAAGACTATGTGGGAGAGGGAGGAACATTTCCCGTCCCTTACTGGTACGCCCACCCCATCGTTCTGGACCGGATGATCCGCATCCTCCGGGAGGGCCGGGCCCAGACCAGCGGAGAGGCCCTGGAGGTGCTGAAAGCGGACCTGAAAGCCCTCAATTCCTCCGTCCAGGTGGAGCAGGAGGAGTATGACGAGGTGGTCTGCATCAAGCCCCTGTTCCTCCTGCAGGATTATCAATGACGGCAGAAAGAGGACCTGCCCTCCGGCGTATGCGGAGGGCAGGTCCTCTTTTCAGTTTTTCTTTACCACGGGGATCCAGACCTCATATTTGGCATTGCAGGGGTCAGCATTGAGGTAGACCTCAATGTCCGGTGCGCTGCCGTACTCATATCCGGAGGATGGCAGCCACTCTGTCAGTACCCGCTGCTCCAGCTGCTGGATGGACTGAAAAGTCCCTTCGCCGGAGAAGATGGCCCAGGTGGCGGCGGGGACGGAGAACTCCTCCAGCCCTGCTCCGCTCTGGGTTGTGGCGCAGGCAACATAGTAACGCCACGGCTTTTCATCCGGGCAGTCGCAAACGCCCAGGATCCCCATGGGCTGGGAATCCATTATTTCTGTCAGCCGCTGCAGGGTGCCGTCCCGGGCGGCTTTATCCCACAGCCGGGGGACCACCTGGAAATTTTTCTCCATGTCCTTTTCGATTTCCATGGATATCCCCGCGACCCGGAATGCCTCCCGCTTCTCAATACGATACTCCATCTCTTCCACTCCTTTGATTGTAATGGTAAAGCGAAGGGGCGGAAAGGATTTGACCGCCGCGCCCGCCTCCCGGACAGCCGATGGCGCCGTGCCATGGACCGACTGAAAGGCCCGGTTGAAGGCGGTAGGGGACTGGTAGCCGTACTTGAGCCCCACATCAAGGACCTTCTCCCCGGCCTGGAGATCCACCGCCGCCAGAGACATCCGCCGCCGCCGGATGTATTCCGTCAGGGAGACCCCCGCCATATAGGCGAACATCCGCTGATAGTGGTAGGCCGAGCAGCAGGCCAGCTTTGCTAGAGCCTCATAGTCGATCTCGTCCGTCAGATGGTCCTCTATATACGCAATAGTCTGATTCAGTCCGTCAACCCATTCCATAAACAGTTCCTCCCCAGAGCCGGCTTCGCATTTCTCCACGTACGCTGAGAAGTGGAGCAGGCTCTTACGCTTTCTGATGGTATCATAGCATCCGGTTTCGGTTTTGTCCTCTCTTTTCCTGCACGATTGGGAGAGGTCACAGGGACAGATACGCCCGCAGAGCGGCTAAAACGGCAAGATGCACCGGATAGGCGGCGTAAAACGCCCATTTTACTGGTCTGCCCCGCCGTCCGTTGTAGAAGCATACCAGACCTGCCGCCAGCATGGCGAATGCAAAAGCCAGCACGCCGTGGAGCGTTGGGAGCTCAGAGAAGCCGCTGATGATCCAGTTCACCAGGTTCAGGCCGGATCCAAGCCCATACAGGAAAAACATACCTGCCGCTAATACGGCGGCCTGCACTCTGCGGTTTTTCGCGAGGTAGAGGAGGAAAATCAGCAGTACGCCGAAGCCGTTGTAGTCGCATTGGACCGTATCCGCCAGGATCAGGACCGGGAGCAGCGGGATGGCTGCCAGGCCGCCGGCTTTCCGGTCCGGCGCGGCATCCGCTTTGGAGCGCCGGTCCAATAGCAGACACGCCGCCAGAAGACAGGCCAGATAGGCGAAAGCGGCCAACATCCAGAGCCGCGGGGCGTTCCGCAGGAGCGGTAAAATAACGAGAAAAGCGGCGAAAGCGCCTGCTGCGGCCAGCAGAACCTTCCCGGACTGCCGCCGCAGCGTCTCCCAGATATGAATGCAGGCTGCGGCGAAGAACATGGTATAAAATACATTGGTGAGCTGAAAAAAGTTCCAGCCAAGACGGACCGTTCCCGGAAAGAACGCCGCGTCAAATGGTATCTCGCTGATCAACGCGAACACGCCCAGCCGCAGCAGGTATTTTTCCCGGCTCCGGGTATACCGGCAGCCCTCCGCGATCAAAAAGGCGTAGATAGGGAAGGCCATGCGCCCGATGCCCCGCATCAGGCTGTTCACAAACGGCGGAAAAGAGAAGACTGCGGCGGTATGGTCGATGATCATGGTAATGAGCGCAGCCGCCTTCAAGTGGAATGCGGTCAGCGGCTGATTGCCGGCAGAGACTTCCTTCATAAACCACCTCACAGATCCTCAAATATGTAAAGATATCTCCCGTTATATAGAACTCCCCGTCCTCGTACAAGGGCGGGGAGTTTAAGGCTGCTTTAAGATTTGGGAGCGGCGGCTCAACCCTGATCCCCAAAGAACTTGTCATGCACCGCCCGGACGGC
Source organism: uncultured Clostridia bacterium (assembly GCA_947177115.1). GTDB lineage: Bacteria > Bacillota > Clostridia > Oscillospirales > Oscillospiraceae > Pelethomonas. Next base: position 2,972 of record CAMWTG010000143.1, on the reverse strand, counting down.
GGCTACGGCGTCCCCTTCATCGATCAGGACGGACACCCGGATCTCGCTGGTGTTGATCATCTGGATATTGATGTTGGCGTCATAGAGCGCCTCAAACATCTTGGCGGCCACGCCGGGGGTGGTCATCATGCCCGCGCCCACGATGGATACCTTGGCAATCTTGTCCTCCACCGTCAGATGGTCGAAGCCCAGGGAGCCCTTCTGCTCCTCCAGCACCCGCACGGCCTCCTCCACGTCGGCCCGGGGCAGGGTGAAACTGATATCCTTACTGGTATCCCGCCCGATGGACTGGATGATGGCGTCCACATTGATGTTGGCCTTGCCCAGCAGGGAGAACACCCGGAAAGCCACCCCGGGATTATGGTCCAAACCCACCACGGCGATCCGCGCAATGCTTGTATCCTTTGCCACACCGGCGATATTTGTCTTTTCCATATTGACGACCTCCTTGACTTTCGTACCGGGCTTTTTCTCCAAGCTGGACACGACTTCCATATTCACGCGATATTTTTTTGCCAGCTCCACGCTGCGGTTGTGAAGGACCTGGGCGCCCTGGCTGGCCAGCTCCAGCATCTCATCGTAAGTAATTTCCTCCAGCTTCACCGCGCCGGGGACCACCCGGGGATCGGTGGTATAGACCCCGTCCACATCGGTGAAGATCTGGCACAGGTCCGCCCGGAAGGCGGCGGCCAGGGCCACGGCGCTGGTGTCGGACCCGCCCCGTCCCAGGGTGGTCACATCGCCGAAGCGGTTGACCCCCTGGAACCCGGCCACCAGCACGATCTTGTTCTTGTCCAGCTCCCGCTGGATGCGCTCGGAGTCGATGCGCTGGATCCGGGCATCGGAGTAAGCACTGGTGGTGCGGATGCCCACCTGCCAGGCCGCCAGGCTGATCACCGGCAGGCCCATTCCCTCCAGGGCCATGGCGCACAGGGCGATGGAGATCTGCTCGCCGGTGCTCAGGAGCATATCCATCTCCCGCTTGGAGGCCCGGGGATTGATCTCCCTGGCCTTGTCGATCAGGTCATCGGTGGTGTCCCCCTGGGCGGACAGGACCACCATGACCTGGTTGCCGGCTCTATAGGTATCGGCGATGATGTTCGCCACATTCCGGATGCGCTCTGCGTCCCGGACGGAGCTGCCGCCGAATTTCTGTACGATCAAACTCATAAGGATATTCCTCTCTGTTGGCAAATTGGGTGACACTCCATTATAGTGTCCCGCGGTTGAAATGGTTATTGCAGCACCGGCAGCAGCGCCGCCGCGCCCAGCCGTTGGGCCAGGGCCTCAGCCTCTTTGGCGGTCATGGCGCCGGTGACCGCCGCGCCGCCGGACAGCGCCCTGCAGCCCGCAGGCGCTTGGAAGTTGCCCCGCAGGTACCAGGGCATGACAAGCCCGTCAAAGGCGGCCAGGTCCGCGCTCTCGCTCCACCCCAGCTCCCGGCGCTTGGCCCGGTGCTGCAGGGCGTCTATCACATCGCCCATGACGGCGGAGGCGGTGGGCAGGTCTCCCGCGCCCCGGCCATAGAACATCACATCGCCCACGGCGTTGCCCCGGATCATGATGGCGTTGAACACATCGTCCACCGGCGCAATGGGGCAGTCCTCGGGCACCAGGTGGGGGGCCACATAGGCGCACTGCCTTCCGTCCGCCAGCCGCAGGGCCCGGCCCAGCAGCTTCACCCGGTATCCAGCCTCTCTGGCGATGGCCACATCCTTCAGATCCAGGCCGCTGATGCCCTGGACGCTGATCGCCTCCGGCAGGACCTCCTTCCCCCAGGCCAGGTCGGAGAGGATGCAGATCTTCCGCCCCGCGTCCAGGCCCTCCACATCGGCGGCGGGGTTCTGTTCGGCGTACCCCTTGGCCTGGGCCTCCTTCAGCGCTTCGTCAAAGGGGATGCCGCCCTTGACCATCCGGGTGAGGATATAGTTGGTAGTGCCGTTGAGGATCCCCACGATCTCCTCGATCCGGTTCCCCGCCAGGCACTGGAACAGGGGGCGCAGCACGGGGATGCCGCCGCCCACGCTGGCCTCGAAGAGATAGTTGACGTTCTTCTCCCTGGCGATGGCCAGCAGCTCCTTGCCGTGGGAGGCCACCAGCTCCTTGTTGGAGGTGACCACGTGCTTGCCGGCCATAAGGGCCCGGCGGGTAAAGTCCAGGGCCACCTTTGCGCCGCCAATGGACTCCACCACCACGTCCAGATCAGGATCATTCTCCAGAATGGAGAAATCCTTTACCGCCACACCGGCGTAAGGAGTCGCGGATAAATCCCGCACGTCCAGAATATATTTCAGCTTGAGGGGTTCCCCCAGCTTTGCGGCGATAGGACCGGCGTTCATGCGGAGGACCTCCGCCACGCCGCTGCCCACCGTTCCGAAACCCATGATCGCTAAATTTGCCATATTTTTTCTCCCTTTCTCTTCTTTGCCGCCCTGCGGGCGGCACGGCATATTAATCTGCGGTCCTGCGGACCGCGGCCGGTTTTCTTCTGAATTTCAGCTTCGCGCCTTGCCGGCGCGGGGGCGTTCTTTTCCCTTGTGGGAAAAGAACCAAAAGCACCCTCAAGGGACTTTCAGTCCCTTGAGAATCCCTTGCATGTGTTTGTTTTGTTTGCGCTACGACCTGGTTGGTCTGTTCTGACAGCGGTGCGCACCCAGATGCGCCGGACTTCTGCGGCTACCCACGGGTCCTATCGGCACTCCCTGCCGCTGCGCCGGGGGTGCGGTGGCGCGTTAACCAGCAACTTACGTTTTACAGTCCCCCTTGCAGGGCAGTCTCTCTTTAACAGGGCGGCAGCCGGAGTTCTTCAAGTACCAGGCCACTAGATAAGATGCCCGGAGGATCTGCCATTCGGCGGCTTCGCCTATCAAACCAGCACCGCACTGCCCTTTATCCCCCGTATAGGGCAAAGGCGTGCAGGCGCCTGCCCGTTGCGATTGTGCAATGACCCCATCGAGGGGTCATGCACAATC
>CAMWTG010000142.1 GCA_947177115.1 uncultured Clostridia bacterium | reverse complement strand
AGTCCGGGGCCGCGCAGGTCCCGGGCCGATTCAAGAAGAAACTACCCCGCCGCCCGAAGGGCGGAGGTTACTGCCTTTTCAATGTCAGCACCACAACCTCCGGACGGTTGAACATCCGAAAGGTCCGCCCCGAATTCCCCAACCCCCTGGAAACAAACAGTCTCTCTCCATTGACTTCGTAGAACCCCGCCGTATATGAGGGGAAAAGCGACCGCTCCACACTGACCAGCCCGTCCGTAAAGGGTAAACGGACCAGGCCCCCGTGCCCATGGCCGGAAATTGTCAGATCGGCCCCTAAATAGCTGTATTCCTTCTCAAAATAATTGTTCCGATGGGCCAACAGCAGCCAGAAGGCCCCGGGCACCATCGCCCGAATCTCCTCCGCCAGCTCCTCCGGCGTCTTCTGATCCGCAAACCCGTTGGGGTCATCGATCCCTGCCAAAAGAATGCTGTCCCCGTTCCGGGAAAGGGTCACATATTCGTTGGTCAGCACTGTCACCCCGGCGGCCTTCAGGTCCCGCTTCAGATCCCTTACGTCCTTGAAAGCCCACTCATGGTTGCCGGTGACAAAATAGGTGGGGGCGATCTCTGCCAGGGACCGGCCAAGGTCCACAGAGTAGCTCCGGGGCGTCTGACGGTAGCGGTCCTGCAGGTCTCCTGTCAGAAAAATATAATCGGGCCGGTGGGAGCGGACCTGGTCGATCAGCTCCTGATTGCCCTCCCCGAACTGAGCTCCGTGAAGGTCCGACAGCTGCACGATGACGCAGCCGTCAAAGCCCTCCGGCAGTCGGGGAGAGGCAAACGTGAACCGCTCTGTTTGCAGCGAATGGTTGCTCCACCAGAAAAAAACGGCGCACAGGGCGCAGAAGAGCAGAAATTTCAGCAGCCGCCGGGAACGGCGGCGGGCGCGGCGTGGTCTGGACATAGCATTCTTCCTTCATCCAAGGTATGACAATTTAGTATAGCACGTTTTGATCGGAAAACCAAGTACAAATGTCCAAGAGTACGGAAATCCGTTTTTAGCCGGACAATTCCCTCAATCGCCCCTACACAGATCTTGCCGCGTCAGGGAGTGCGTGCTGTAAAAACGGATCTCCCCAAACGTTCACAAAATCCTGTTGCATTGGCCCCGGCTCCATGGTATAGTGGCACAATAACGACAATGAAAGTCAAGGAGTGTCCGCCATGAAACTGACCACCGCCAGCCGCACCTTCCAGCTGCTCACCCGCATCATGGACGTCCGCACCGCCACCGAGCCCTTGCTGCCCCCGGCGGCGGAGAAGCCCGCCATTCCCCTGGGGGACGTCCGGCAGCCCTTCCCCCGGTCCGCGCCGGAGAGCCAGGGCGTCTCCTCCCGTCATATCCAGTCCTTCCTGGAGGAGCTGGCCCGGGACCGGGAGCTGTACGCCCAGAGTGTCATGATCCTGCGCAATGGGCATGTGCTCTGCGAAGCCGCCTGCGGCTCCCAGAACCTGCGGGCGGCAAAATACACCTTCTCCGCCTGCAAGAGCGTGGTCTCCCTGGCCATCGGGCTGCTGGCGGATGATGGCGCGCTGTCTGTGGAAGACGAGGTCGCCTCCATTTTCGATGAGTCCGGCTCAACCAATCTCCACCGCCGCCTGAAGGGGATGACGGTGGAGGACCTGCTCACCATGCGTTCCGGCGTCCTCTTCACCGAAGCGGAGGCCCTGACGGAGACGGACTGGGTCCGCCGCTTCCTGGGGGACGCCATGAAAAGCGAGCCGGGGGCGGAGTTCGCCTACAGCAGCCTGAACACCTATATGCTCTCCGCCATTGTCTGCCGCAAGACGGGGAAAAGCCTGACGGAGTTCCTGCGGGAGCGCCTGTTCACCCCCATGGGCATCACGGACGTCCACTGGGAGACCTGCCCCAAGGGCATTGAAAAAGGCGGCTGGGGCCTTTACATCCGGCCTGAGGATCTGGCGAAGCTGGGCCAGCTGGTGATGGACGGCGGGCTGTGGCAGGGAAAGCGGCTGCTGTCCCGGGAATATATCGCCGCCGCCACCACCGCCCACGCCGTCCCGCCGGAGACCACCGGGGATTTCAACTACGGCTACCAGATCTGGGTAGGCCGTCATGAGAACACGTTCCTGTTCAACGGGATGCTGGGGCAGAACGTCCTGGGGTTCCGGGACAGCGGGATCCTGGTCCTCAGCCACGCCGGGGCGGATACAGACTTCCAGGAGAGCCGGTATTTCGAGATCGTCAGCCGCTATTTCGGCGGGACCTTCCCCGACCGCCTGCCGGAGGACGGGGACGCTCAGGCTTCCCTGGCAGGCGCCGTCCGCAGCCTCTCCGCCTACAGCCGGGAACCGGAACCCATTGGTCCATCCGCCGGACCCTTTTTGAACCGCTCCTTTACCGTTCAGGATGCCCGGGCGGCATCCGTTGGCCTGCTGCCGCTGACCCTGCAGGCGCTGTACAATGACTACACTGCCGGGGTCACGTCCGTGGCGGTCAGTACAAAGGGCGGTCTGCCGGAGCTGATCTACCGGGAAAAGGACGGGCTGTACCGGCTCCCCGTAGGTCTGGGCAGGCCGGTGGTCACGCAGCTGGATTTCCGGGGAAATGTCTTCCATGTGGCGGCTTTGGGACGCTTCACCCACGATGAGGAGGAACGGCCCGTCTTTTACATCCGTCTGGACTTCATCGAGACCCCCTGTGTGCGGATCATCAAGCTGGTGGCCGATGGCCCCCGCCTGCTCCTGCGGCAGACGGAGACGCCGGGCGTGCCCTATATCAGCGGCAAGCTGGTCCAGGCCGCCCAGTCCCCGCTGTACCGGCCCCTTCTCCTGGTGGCCGCCGGGGGCACGGAGGAGGACTACCTCCGCTTCAAAACCCGCCAGGTCCTCTCCCCCGAGCTGGCCTGCACGGGGGACGGACCCCATACGGCGCAGTAAAATGCGGCCGCTTTTTTGACATGCAGTCGGCCCCGGAGGCGTAAGCCTCCGGGGCCTTTGTCATGCTATGAGAAAGTGGAAAAGAAACGCTTATTCATCGCCGCCTTCGGTCTCGGGAACGGAGGGGGTCTCGTTGTTCTCGGCCCACTCCTCTTCCAGAGCCTTCCAGTCGCGGATCTCCAGCAGCTCGGTCCAGGTCTCTACGATACCCAGCTCATCGCGCTCATAGGCGTGCTCGTTGGTGGCCTCCTGAACGGCCTCGTAGTACCAGGTTCCCTCCGGGTTGTCGGACCAGGTCTTCATGGTGGGCAGCATGTGCTCCGCATCGGGCACGCGGTCCAGCATGCGGTTGACCATGGTCATGACGTCCGCACGGGTGATGAGCTCATCAGGACGGAAAGCATTGCCGCTGCCGGTGATCCAGCCGGCCTCAACGGCCTTGCGGATATACTCGGCAGCCCAGTGGCCCTCGGTGTCGCTGAAGTCGCCCACGGTCTCGCCGGTGTAGGTTTCATCAATGAAACCGGCGGCGAGGGCAGCGAACTCCGCGCGGGTGATCGCCTGATTGGGCAGGAAGTTGGCGTCCTTGGCAAAGGGCTCCAGCGCGCCGGCCTTCAGGCAGGTGGAGATCGCGTTGTTGTACCAGTCGCCCGCGTTCACATCAGCAAAGCTGTTGGTGGTGGACCAGTTGGCGTTGCGGTACTCATCCGTCATCAGACGGAAGAAGATGGTCACCGCCTCGGCGCGGGTGATGTTGGCCAGAGGACGCACCGTGCCATCATCGTAACCGATGATGTACGCGAAGTGGTTGGTGGTATTCAGGCCAACGGTGCCGCCCAGAGGCGTCTCCTCGTCCAGAATGTTCATGCCCGGATCAGCAGGCGCTGCGGGCGTGGGATCGGGAGTGGGGAAAACGGGATCGGGCGTGGGAGTCGGGGTAGGAGTGGGCTCCTCCTCGTCCTCAAGCTCTCTCCACGTTGCAGTAATGGTGACGTTGCCGTCAGCATCTTCCACAGGTTCACCCCAACCAGTGAACTCATAGCCCTCGCGGGTGGGATCGTTAGGATACAGATCCTCGTAACTGTCGCCCTCATCGAGGGTTTCGGTCTTGATGGGTGTATCATTGTATCCGTTTTCCCAAGTCACGGTGAAGGTATCAGGCTCTGCCACAACGGGTCTCCACGTTGCGGTAATGGTGACGTTGCCGTCAGCATCTTCCACAGGTTCGCCCCAGCCAGTGAACTCATAGCCCTCGCGGGTGGGATCGTTAGGATACAGATCCTCGTAACTGTCGCCCTCATCGAGGGTCTCGGCCTTGATAGGTGTATCAGTGTATCCGTTTTCCCAAGTCACGGTAAAGGTATCGGGCTTCGTAGCTGTGTAGATCACCGTAACCGTCACGTTCTTCAGCTCGGTAGGAGCTGCCACAACCGGTTTATCGGCAGTGTAGCCATTGATTACGGGAGATGTCTCAGCATCCAAGGTCTTGAAATCGTTCACAGTGAAGGTCTTCGTGAACGAATCGGCAACCGTGTCGCCGTTCTCATCAACATAGTTGATGGTCCAGGTGTACACGATGGGCGTATACTTAACAGTGATAACCTCATCAGCGGCAGGCATTGTACCCTCTACGATATCCCATTCCACTTCATAACCAGTGAGAGGAGGCGTTTTCACGCTGTACTTATCGCCTGCTTTATGAGTTTCTGTAACCGTTGGGAAAACAGTCTCGCCGCCGGGGAACTGGTAGTGGACGGTCAGGGTATAGGTGCCGTCTTTCTCTTCATGATGACCATCTACTGTGCCACCACAGGAAGTGCAGTCGCGAACAAGCTTACCATCGCCATTGTCTTTCCATACCTCATTCCCAGCTTCATCCTTAGGCCACTGGACACCGAGGGGATCAATGGTTTTGGTATCATATGGCGTTTTCTGCTCCCAACAATAGCCGTATGTGCACTTCAACACCGCAGAACCCGGCTTCACGCAAGTGGGCTTTTCAACAGTTTCCCACTTCCGCTCAACCATATCGGCGTGGCAATAGTCGCACTGGTGGTCGTGCACGTTGACATCTTCGCACTTATCGCCCTTGACCAAGACGTGCTTGATAGTCCCCGTATTACCGGTATAGCAGACCCAGCCGCCGCAGGCTACGTGGTCGGCATAATCCGAGCACGCACTGCACCAAATCTCACCCTCGTCCGGCTTATAGCTCGGCTGCGGCTCCCAATCGCTGCAGTTACTGCAGGCAATGTAGCCGTTCTCCTTAAGCACAAGCTCATGGCCGCAATATACGCATGTACCATAGGAATCATTCTCATCGGGATCGATGGTCACGGGGGGCTCAGGGACCTCGGGGAGCTCGGGCTCAGTGGAGGTCTTATCCTCTGCGCCGCATACGCATTTGCCATTAACGAAGTTGTGCGGTTCAGGGTCGCCTACCTGCTCTCCGCAGATAGCGCAGTACCAAACATGAGCGGCGAACCCGGCAAGTTCCCGGGCAGTATCCGCCGTATGCACTCCGCTGGTAACATCTGCCCAAGTGCAATTAGTGCACTTGGCCACGTGTTGGCTCTTCGCATAATCGTAAACGGTCACTGTGTTGCACTTCTCCGTTACCGTATCGCCACAGGTGGAGCATGTCTTCGTATGCTCAAAAGAGGCAAAGAAGTTCTGCTGATAGGTCCAGGAGTGCTCGTGTTCCTCGGGCTTCTCCTCGGGCTCGGTGGGCTGCTCGGGCTCAACGGGCTTCGGATTAGTCATATCGGCCTTGCTTGCCCCGCAATCCTGACAAGCACCAGACTGGGGATCGATATTCTTGTGCTCGCATGTCGCAGGATCGGGCTTCTCCTCAGGCTTCACCACGGGCTTCTCCTCGGGCTTCTCCTCAGGCTTCTCCTCGGGTGTCTGAGGCTCCGCTTCCATAGGCAAATCGCATGAAGTGCAGCACAGCTTGCCACCCTTCATGTAAGTTTTCTCTCCGTGATTTTCACAACCCGTTGCCATCGCGGTACCCGGCAGCATGCTGAGACACATCATCAGTGCGACGAACAGAGCAAGTCCGCGTTTGCGTAAACTGAAATAATTGTTCATTGCATTCATCCTTTCTTTGCAATTGTTGTCGGATGCAAAGTATCCGGCGGCTGGGCGGGCATGGCGGGGCCTTCGGTCCCGCTTTAGCTCCCTGGCTTTGCGTGCCGCCCTTTCGGGACGGGTTGCCATAAAATTGCCAGCAGCCGGGCTAACATAGCATCTGCGCAGAAGCGGGGCTCCGGTCCTGCCGGGCCGCCGTATAGCGCGTGTGCGCTTTACGCCACCAGAAGACGGCGCTTTTGCGCTTTGCGCCACCGGATAACGGCGCAGTCAGGGCATGCGCCGCCGCTTCTCCTTTCCCCCGCACCCCGCGACCGGGTGTGTACGGGGGACCCATGTGGGTATTAGACACCTTAGTTCCCATAGCTTTGCAGTCCCATCGTTTCCGATGGTTTGCCAAAAAGTGGAATCGCTGTAGTCATTTTACGGACCGCTTGCTCATTGCACGCTGCCCCGGAGGTGTCACGGGGCATCCTGCTTCATAGGCTTCCCTCCCCTCCCTTTCGCTCATTACATCGTTTGGACATCTATGCCAACCGTCTCCGGCGTGAGGAACGGAGCCGGGGGACATACTTCATCGGACGGGCGGACGTACTCCTGCAAAAACTTGTCGTGCAGATTTTCCTCGGCCAGTTTCCGGGCCTTCACCGCGTCCTCGAACCGCCGGTAGCGGCCCAGGGAATACCGCCTGCCCTTGAAACAGATGGAGGCGCGCCACGCATCCTTGCCGGCCTCCCAGTGGACGCCGGGCACGCCGCTGGTGTTGTTCCGGCGCACGGTCTTGGCCCGCAGCATCTCCACGCAGGTGCCGTCCACATAGGTCAGCGCGGCGAACCCGGGATTTTTGCATCCGCAGCTGGTGCATTTCCCGCCGCGCAGGTGGCAGGTCTTGACCACGGTCTCGCCGCCGCAGTCGCACCGGCAGAGCCAGGCGGTCCGGCTCCCGATATTTTCCGCCGGCCGCACCACGGTCAGCCTGCCGAACCGCTGCCCGGCCAGATCCAGCTTCTGCCGCGAGTGTGCCATATCCCAACGCGCCTCCTTCTTATAGACAAAATTTCTCTTTTGCC
>CAMWTG010000141.1 GCA_947177115.1 uncultured Clostridia bacterium | reverse complement strand
TCTGCGAGACATTAAAATTCGTCACTACGTCTTTTTCCATGACCTAATCCAGCTCCCGCCGTTCAGCTACCTTTGCGCCGCAGGCGGCCAGACGGCGGCGGTTTTCCCCGCTCAGCCGCCCGGGGCGGTCCAGCTGGGACAGTACCTCCAGGTGGGACACCAGCTCCCGGGCCTTGCGCTCGCAGGCCTGGTAACGCTCCAGGGTCCGCTTCTGCCGCCGCAGATGCAGGAGAAGGCGCTGGTTGGCGAAGATGGAAAGCTGGCTTTTCAGCGCGTCAATGCGGTCGTTCATGGCTCCCGGGCCGGGCAGATGGGTATCGCCATCAAACATGTCCTCCAGAAAAAGGAGCAGGTCCTTGTCCAGCCCCTCGATGGTCTCCCGGATCTGACGGCTGTTGTCGTAGGGAAAGACCGCCATGTTGATGATCATGCCCACCCCCAGGCCGATGGCCGTGTCCCAGATGCGGCCCAGGGCGTAGCCGATGGGGGCCATCTCCGCATCGGTGCAGACCATCACCAGGATGAAGCAGGGCAGGGAAGGGGAAAAGGCGCTGGGGAGCAGATTATAAACCGTAATGACAAATATGACCCCCAGCAGCACCGAGGTCAGCGGCCCTGTGGGCAGTTCCACCAGCAGCACGCCCGCCAGCGCGCCGAAGATCACGCCCACGATCTGGGTGACGCAGGCTTCCAGGGATTCTTTGAAGGTGGGCTGAACCACCGCCATAGCGCCCAGCATGGCAAAGATCAATCTGGCGCTGGTGGCGCCGTAGGGCTCCACCAGGATCATTGCCACAACAATGGCGACCGATGTTTTGACCGTGCGCAGCCCAACGTGAAATCTATGGCGCTTCATAACGGCCTCCCATGTGGTATGATTTCCGAATGAAACATTGGGAAATCATAAAGTTGACGAAAGCCGTTTTGCCCGCCGCTGCAAACAGCGGCAGCCGCAAAACATGGCAACTGTTACTTCCGGCCTTTCCGTTTGGAAGGAATTGTTTTATTCATCATACCATGGATCCGCAAGGCTGTCAAATTGCGGGGCGCTTATAGCCGGCACAGCCGCTTTTTTGGCATACAGAGGCGGCACAGACGGGGTTCTCCCGGCTGTGCCGCCTTTCGCCGCAGGGCTCAGCTCTCCATATGCTTGCCTAAGAACGCCGCGATGGTCTGGGCCAGCTTGTACTCGGTCTCACCGGTAACCTGATTTTCGCCGTCCTCCACGAACAGAACCAGACCCAATACGTCTCCCTCGGAGATGATGGGCGCGGCCACAGCGGCGTGGTACTTGTCGCCGGATTCGGTGACAAACACGCTGCGCTCCTCCCCGGCATGCTGGTAGATCCGCCGGTCCTCCATGATCTGCTCCAGCTGGGGGCTGATGCGCTTGCCCAGCAGGTCCCGTTTGCCGCCGCCGGCCACGGCGATGACGGAATCCCGGTCCGTCACGGCGGTGATAGCGCCGCAGCTCTTGGACAGGGTTTCGCAGAACTGGGCGGCAAAGTCATCCAGTCCGCCCATGAGGGAATACTTCTTAAAAATGACCTCGCCCTCCCGGCTGGTGTAAATCTCCAGCGGGTCGCCGTCACTGATAATATTGGTATAGAAAATCTTGTCGGGACGGCCTGCGGCGCTCTGGACGAGCTGCGTTCCTGCGGACAGCCCGCCGGAGCGGAGGAGGCTGTCAACGTCCGCCCTCAGGTGGATCTCAAGGCGGTCCTCATAGACCTTGATCTTCTGTATGATGAGCTGGAGGTCGCTGCGGTCCAGCTTATCTTTATTTAAAATATCATCAAAAACGTCCATGGCGGTTTTGGCCGCGCGGTTGACCTGAATGATGGCGCTGCGCTTGTTCTCCGTCAGGGCGATCTGGTTCCGGATGCCCTCCATCCGGCGGAGCAGGTCGCTCTCCAGTTCATCGTAAGTCTCCTCCAGAGCCTCCTCCCGGTCCGGGTGCTTCATGATGTCCCGGACGCGCTGGCGCTTGGTGGCTTTCAGCTCCTCCTGAAGGCCGGACAGGATGGTTTCCAGATGTTCGGCGGCTCTCTCGGTTTCCGCTACGTCCTCCGCCTCCCTGGAGAGATCCGCGTTGAGACGGTCCAGCATAACGGCGGAGTTGTCTTTGACCCTCTGGACGTAGATTTTCAGCAGCTCGTCCAGCCTGTCCGCCCGGATGTGATGGCTGGTGCAGCCCTTCACGCCCCGGCGGTGGTACTCGCCGCAGCGGTAAGCCTCCGGCCTGCCCTTCCGGCTCATGGAGAACATGGGGCTGCCGCAGTCGCCGCACACCAGGAATCCGGAATAACTGTTGTCGTACTTCTTCTGACCCCGGTAATGATTGGTGGAGCGGCCTTCCCGCAGGGCCTTTACCGCGGCGAAGGTGCGGTAGCTGATGATGGCCTGGTGGTGGTGTTCAATGACGATATGGTCTGATTCGTCCCGGCGCATGTCCTTGCCGTTGATCTTTTTTCGGGTGTATTTGCCCTGGCGGAGGGTGCCGGTGTAGAAATCGTTGGCCAGAATGCCCTGCACTGTGACAATGGACCAGGCGGGCTTTACGGCGCGGCGGTATTCGTCTCCGGCGGCCAGCTTCCGCTCCTGCTCCGCCATGCGGGGGGTGGGGATGCCCTCGTCCGTGAGCTGGTTGGCAATGCGTTTGTAGCCCCAGCCTTCGATATAGAGCTGGTAGATGCGGCGCACAATGTCCGCTTCGGCGGGGATGGCCTCAAACTCCTGGCGCTTGTTGACAATATAGCCGTAGGGGGCGGCGCAGATCCATTTGCCGTCCTGCTGGCGGCGTTTGATGACGGATCTGACTTTCTTGCTGGCATCGGTGACGGGCATTTCGTTGATGAGAAACTGGAACTGGATCTTCAGCCAGTCATCATCGTTGGGGAAGTCGATGTTGTCGCCGATGGAGATGATGCGGACGCCTGCATCGCGGAGGTCTTCCAGCTCCACCAGACCCCGGCTGTTCCGGCGGGAGAAGCGGGAGAAGTCCTTGACGATGAGAATGTCCTTCCGGTGGGATACCAGCTCCCGGCGCATGACCTGGTATCCCTCCCGCTGCTCAAAGGTGTAGCCGGAGCGGTCGCGGTCCTCGTAGAAGGTCAAGGTGGAGTCAGGGAACCGGTGTTTTACGAAGTCCTCTATAATGGCTTTTTGATTTTCGATGGAGGTGTTGTCCCGATCCAGTTCCTCATCCACGGAGATGCGGCAGTAACCGGCGATGCTGCATTTTTCAATCATGACATATCTCCTGCTTGCGTTTTGCAGATAACATTGTATCACAACGCTGGCGGAAAAGCAACCAAAACCGGTCGGGACCAAGGGGGATCGATTTTTACGGCAGGATCTGTGTTGCAAAATTGATTTTCGTGGCCGGCTATCCATCAGATGCCGGGAAAGCCGTCTTCAGGCGGCTCTCCCCGGCCCGCATCCTCTTCCGGCGGCATGCCGCCCTGTCTGCCGGGGCTCCGCTGGCCTTCCGGCATGCCATTGTCTCCGGGCGCCGCGCCGTCCTCCGGCGATCCGTCCCGGCTTCCCCAAGGCTCGCCGCCCATGTCTCCGTCCGGTCTGCCGCCCATGCCTCCATCCAGCCTGTCACCCATGTCTCCGTCCGGCATGCCGCTCATGTCTCCGTCCGGCCTGCCGCCCATGCCTCCGCCCGGTCTGCCGCCCATGTTCCCCATACCGGTGTTTCCATAGGTTGTGATATAGTCCGAAAGCGTCAGCACCGTCAGCTCCGTACCGCCGGAATAGGCGCCGCCGGAACAGATGCCGTCAACGGACTGGCCGCTGTATTCGCCGCCATAGGAGACCGTATAGGCCGCGCCGCCCTCCAGGTCAGGGGAGGAAAACACAATATTGTTCGCGCTGGCCGGCAGTTCCCATACAAAGCTCTGATCCTCGCCCGCAAGACTGACATAGGTCCCCGCCGGAAGGGCGCCATTAAAGCCGAGAGAAAGGGTGTATTGGCTGGCCTCGCTGGGAAATTGGGCCATATTCCCGCTGCTGGCGGCAAGGAGCGTGCCGCCGGACAGGGTAAAGGAGCCATCGTAGTCCAGCGCGCCATCGGCCTGGCCGGTGCTGGACACGATCACAGTACCGCCGGATATGACGGCGTTTCCGTTGGAGTCCAGGCCATCGCCGCCTGCCTGCACTACCAGATATCCGCCGGAAATATCAATATAAGCGTTGGGATCGCTGCCGCCGAAGGTGTTCCCGCGGCCAAAGCCGCCGAAGCCGCTGCTGTCCGCGCCGCCCGCCGCGTTCACGCCATCGTCCGAGGACACGATGCGGATCGTCCCGTCCAGCACGGTGACGGTGGTGCCCTCCAGCCCTTCGTAGGAGGCCAGAATATCGATCTCCCCGCCGGACACGGTCAGACCCTCATCGGCGTGCAGGGCGTCATCGCCGGTGGAAATGGTATAGCTGCCGCCGGAAACCGCCACGTCCCCATTGGAGTGTATCGCGTCATCGGAGCAGTCCAGGGTATACGCTCCGCCGGTCAGGGTCAGGACCGTTCCCGCCTTGAGGCCCTTGGCGCTGGTATCATCGGAGGGCTGTACGCCGCTGCCGCCGCCGGAGGTGACGCGGTAGCTGCCATCGGACATGGTCAGGGCGGTTTCCGCCTGGATGCCGTCCTCGCCGGCGGTCAGATCCAGCGCGGCGTTGGATATGCTGATCCAGCCCAGCGTTCCGTCCGTATCGTTGGTGGAGCGGATGGCATCGCCGCCGCAGGTCACGGTGATGTCCGCGCTGTCAATGGTATGGGAGTCCTTGCCGTTGATGCCGTTGTTGACCGCGCTGACAGAGATGCGGGCATCGTAAATTTGCAGCGTATCCTTGCTGGTGATGCCATTGTCGAAGCTGGCCGTCACCTCCAGCTCTCCCGCGCCCTCGATCACCAGATCCGCCTTGCTGTACAGGCAGGCGTTGGGTTCCTCGTCCGCCGCGGAGGAATAGGCATCGTCATAGGTGTAGCTGGCGCCGTCCGCCAGGGTGTTTTTCGTCCCCTCCACAAGATGCACGGTAGCCGTACCGGCCTTATAGATGTACAGGGGGCTGCCATAGGAGCAGGCGATGTCCGCGCCGTTCAGCGCCACCGTCACATCCTCCTTGGGGGCGTTGACGATGATGCGGCCGTCCTCCAGGGAGCCGCTGACCGCGTAGATGCCGGCGGCTGTGATGGTGACCACGCCTCCCTCCGCCGCCGCGCCGCTGCCCTCAACGGACGCGCCGCCGCCGGAGAGCGTGATCACGGTGGCCTCCGTCAGATCCAGAACGGAGGGGGTGCGCACAGCCGCCGCGTTGGCGCTTGCCGGCGCCGCAGGCGCCTCTGCCTGGGGGGGATCGCCGCTCTCCGCTTCGATGCCCTTTGCGCCGCAGGCGGAAAGCAGCAGAATGGCCGCGCAGAGGAGCAGGGCCATCTGTCTCGTGGGATATTTCATAAGAAAACCTCCTTGTGATTCTTTGTTCCGTGGCCTGCGCTATTTATATCCGTCAAACCTAAAGGACACCTAAAGGCGGGGAGCGGCTTTGGCGGGTTTATAGCCGGTACATCTGATGTTCCCCTTCTCCGGTGCATTGGCTATGCAAAATATTCACGCGCCCGCACCGGTTCTTTAGCTTCACTTTAGGAAAAGCCGTTATGCTGTCCCCAGAAAACGGCAAGGAGGTTTGTTTATGGCCGGAAAAATGCAATTCTGCTTTAAGCGGTATGAAAAAAAGTATATGCTGGCGCCGGATCAGTTTGCCACAATGCTGGCGGGTATGGAAGGTTATATGCGCGCCGATGAGTTTGGCCGTTATACCATCTGCAATATTTATTATGACACGGATGACTACCGGCTCATCCGGGCATCGCTGGAGAAGCCCGTCTATAAGGAAAAGCTGCGGATGCGCAGCTACGGCGTTCCGGATGACAGGAACGAGGTGTTTGTGGAGCTGAAAAAGAAGTATGACAGCGTTGTTTATAAACGCCGCACCATCATGACGGCAGCCGGTGCGGTATCCTACCTCCATGACGGGGCCGCTCCGGAGCGGGAGGATCAGATCTGCCGCGAGATCGACTGGTTCATGCACAGCTACCACCCAACGCCCAAGGTGTACATTGCCTATGACCGGACAGCCTTCGCGGGAATAGAGGATCCTGAACTGCGCATTACATTCGACACAAACCTGCGGTGGCGGGACAGGGAGCTGGATCTGCGCGCCGGCGACTATGGGGAGGCGATCCTTTCTCCGGATCAGATCCTGATGGAGATCAAGATCCCCGGCACCGCCCCGGTCTGGCTGGCCCGCCTGCTCAGCGAGGCCGGCGCGTTCCACACGTCCTTTTCCAAATACGGCACCTGGTATAAGCAGAATATCCTGCGCCGCGGCCTGCCTGAAACGATCCGGAAGGAGGTCCGCGCCTGTGCTTAATTCCATTATGACCGGAGCGGAGATCACCGCGGGCGTATTCGCTGCCTGCACGGCGGTCTCCCTGCTGCTGGGGACCGGCATCGCCCTGCTGTGCATGTACAGGAGCAGCTACACCCAGAGCTTTATCATTACGCTGTCCATGCTCCCTGCCGTGGTGCAGGTCATCATTATGCTGGTCAACGGCAATATCGGCACAGGCGTTGCCGTAGCGGGCGCGTTCGGCCTGGTCCGGTTCCGCTCCACGCCCGGCACCGCCAAGGAGATCGGCATGATCTTCCTGGGCATGGCCATCGGCCTGGCCACGGGCATGGGCTATGTGCTGTTGGCGGCCCTGTTTTTCGGGGTGATGGCCCTGTTCGTTCTGGCGCTCTCCCGGCTGCGCTTTGGCGGCGGCAATGAAAACGAGCGGGAGCTGAAGATCACCATTCCGGAAAATCTGGACTATGATGGGCTGTTCGATGACCTGTTCCGGCAATATACCCGCTCTGCCCGGCTGGACCGCGTCAAAACCAGCAACATGGGCACCCTGTATGAGCTGGAGTACCGTATCGTCCTGAAGGACGGCGAAGCCTCCAAGGTATTTATGGATGAGCTGCGCTGCAGGAATGGAAACCTGAATATCGTTTGCGGCAGAGTCGCCTCCAGGGAGGCTCTTTAATATACAGGGGCAGGCATCGGAAAACAGTTGCGGTTCTCCGGCGCCTGCCTTATAATATAGTCAACACACTCGAAAATCGGTAAAGTTCGGCGGTCAAAATGTGGCGTGGA
>CAMWTG010000140.1 GCA_947177115.1 uncultured Clostridia bacterium | reverse complement strand
TGTATTCTCATAATTCCTTATTATAGCATAATATCTTTAGTTTGGACACTCCCTGCCGGCAGCCTGTCTGGCTATGTGTTTCTCCTGGCTGATCTATGCAGAAAACCGCCACAGGGTATTCGCGTACACACGGGTTACATAGGCTTCAAATTTCTATTAAGCCTATCTACCATCCAGGCCAGCCGCTTTGCCCGCCCGGCATCCGTCTTTGCGTCAAAATATGCCCGTGTGTAGGTTTTCTTTACAGACAGGGGCATGGCCAGAAAATTTGTACAAGCAGGCTCATATCCTTCCAGCATTACGGATACGCAGGCAATTTGTTCCTCTGTAACCGCCGCGGGTTTTGGCGCGTGCCACTGGCCGTTTTTCCGGGCCTCCTCTATTTTCTTCCTGCCGAAATTGGTCATCAGCCCTCGTTCTTCCAGGCTGTTGGCCAGCGCCTTATTTTTCTCCGACCACTTGCTCTTCTCTCTGCGTAGCGAAAAATATTTCTTGTAAGTCTTATCATCGATACGCTGCATCTGTCCATCGATCCATCCAAAACAGAGGGCTTCTTCCAGCGCTTCCTCCGCTTTTATCGTTTCCGGCCCGCCGGTCTTGCCGAATAAAAGCCAAACGCCGGTGCTTGACAGGCAGTGACCGCTGAGCCACTTTCTGAATTCTTCCCTGTTGGCAAACTGTAATATGCCGTCCATCAGCGTTCCTCCTCTCCCGGGCCCCTGTCAGGACCCGCATGCAGGCTTCTGATTGATATGGAAAGAGTAATTTACGGCCGGTTCTCTCCATACTTCCAGCCGGTACAGCGCATGTATATCATCCAGGTCGCCGTCATCCGCGATCCCATGGCCGGTATCAACCATTTTGAATCCCGCTATAATGCTGAGCCCATGATATCATAGCGCGGCGTCTGCCACAAGTTCTTTTTCAGCAGCCGTACCGCCGCGGTCAAACGGAGGAGGGATAAACGAAAAATCTATTTTGTGTTTTACGTGGCATAATGAGCAAAAGATCCCTGCTAGGGCGCACAGTGCGCGTGCTGGCAGGAAATGTGCGTTACATCATGGATTTCCCCAGCGATGAAAAACTTCCCCTTTACGAATGCTGTCTTTTCATGTAGAATGGGAGGAAATGATAAAAAGAGACAGAAAAGGGAGGGAGAGGCTATCAGCGACTATATTCTCCACCTGCCGGAGGACGAGGGCGTCCTCCTCTCCGGTCCGGCGGCGCAGCGGCTCATTCAGTGCGGCGATGGGGACGCGGCCCTGCTGTATATTGCGGTGTTGAAAAACCGGGGGAGCGGGGATGATGAAAAAATACGGGCCCAGCTGGGCTGGGATCAGACCAGGTTCCGCCGGGCGCTGGACGTCCTGGCCCGGCAGGGACTGGTCTCGCTGCCCGGGCAGAGCGGGAGAAGCGCGGTCCCGCCTGCGCCCCCCACGCCGAAGGCCGAGGACCGCAGGCCGGAGTACACCAGGGCCGACATGGCGAGAGCCCTGGAGGGTCAGGAGTTTGCAGGGCTTACCGGGGCGGTGGAGGAGAAACTGGGGAAAAAGCTGACTACGCCGGATCTGGCGATCCTGCTGGGGCTGTATGACCAGCTGGGACTGCCGGCGGACGTGGTGTTTTTGCTGGTGGGGTTCTGCGCCGAGAGGACCGTGGAGAGGTACGGGCAGGGACGAAAACCTACCATGCGGCAGATCGAGAAGGAGGGGTATACGTGGGCAAGGCTGGGGCTTATGACACAGGAGAGCGCTGCCGCCTATATTAAAAAATATCAGAGAAGCCGGGAGGCGCTGCCCAGGATGATGCGGCTGCTGCGGCTGGGCGACCGGGCCCCCGCGCCAAGCGAGGAAAAGTACCTGATGGCCTGGAGCGGGATGGGGTTCACAGACGAGGCTATTGAGCTGGCCTATGACAAAACGGTGGTCAAGTGCAAGGAGCTGAAGTGGCCCTATATGGACAGGATATTGAAGTCCTGGCATGAGAAGGGGCTGCATACCCTGGCGCAGGTCCAGACCGGGGACCGTCCGGCCCGGCGGCAGGGCGGCCCGGCAGGCGAGCGGCAGGAGACCGGCGAGGCTGCCCGGGAGGATATGGCCCGGATGGAGAAATACCTGCGGCAGCTGCGCCGGGAAAAGGAGGCGGAATAAATGCCGAGAGACAGAGCGATCATGGCCGAGGCGCAGCGGCAGTTTCAGACGGCCAAGGAGCGGCGGCGGGATGAGCTGGAGCGCCGGACGGCGGAGGTCTACCGCAAAGCGCCTATGGTGGAGAAGATCGACCGGGAGCTGCGGGGGACGGCGGCGCGGATCGTGCTGGCAGCCTTTGCCGATGAGGGCAGCCCGGAGACGGCTCTGCGGGAGCTGGAGCGGAACAATCTGACCCTCCAGCGGGAGCGGGCCGAGCGGCTGGTGGGAGCGGGATTCCCTTACGACTATCTGGACGATGGGCCGGTGTGCCGGCGGTGCCGGGACACCGGGTGGCTGGCGGACGGCAGGCCCTGCGGGTGCCTGATGGCGTACTACACCCAGGAGCAGAATCGGCGGCTGAGCAAGCTGCTGGATCTGGGGAATCAGTCCTTCAAAACGTTTTCCCTGGAGTGGTTTACCGGGGAGAAGTGGGCGGAGTTTGGGCGGAGCCCTCTGGAAAATATGCGGATGATCCAGGAGATCTGCCAGAAGTACGCCCAGAGCTTTTCGCGGCGCAGCGGAAACCTGCTGTTCACCGGTGCGCCGGGGCTGGGCAAGACCTTTTTGTCCGCCTGCATTGCCCGGGAAGTCAGCGAACGAGGGTTTTCGGTGGTATATGATACTGCCGGGCATGTGTTCCAGCAATTCGAGAGCGGGAAATTCGGCAGGGAGAACCCCTTTGAGGAGGATCCGGACCGGGAGGTTGACCGTTACCTCAACTGCGATCTGCTGATCATGGATGATGTGGGAACGGAAATGCTCACCAGCTTCGTTCAGTCGGCCTTTTACCGGATCGTCAACGACCGGCTGATCAACGGCAGGAGCACGGTGCTGTCCACCAATCTGCCCATGGAGGAGATCGGGCGGCGGTACGGGGAGGCTGTACTCTCCAGGATCCGGGGGGAATATCAGATCCTGCGGTTCTTCGGGGAGGATATCCGGATCCTCAAACGGGACCGGTAGGGCTCCGCATCCGCGGCGGCGGTGAAAGCGGAATACAAATTATTTATTCATTTTAAGGAGAAAGAAACATGGAGAAAAGAGAGACGTTTTCCTCGCGGCTGGGCTTTTTGCTCATTTCGGCGGGGTGCGCCATTGGGCTGGGCAATGTATGGCGGTTCCCCTATATTACGGGGAAATACGGCGGGGCGGCCTTTGTGCTGCTGTATCTGCTGTTTTTGGTGATTCTGGGGCTGCCGGTCATGGTCATGGAGCTGGCGGTGGGCAGGGCCAGTAAGAAGAGCATCGCCCTGTCCTTCCAGAAGCTGGAGCCCAAGGGGAGCAAGTGGCACTGGTACGGCTATGTGGGCTTCGCGGGGAATTACCTGCTGATGATGTTCTATACCGTCATTGCCGGGTGGCTGCTGTATTACTTCGTCAAGATGCTCCGGGGAGACTTCGTGGGACTGGACGCGGAGGGCGTGGCCGGGGAGTTCGGCGGGCTTATGGGCCGGCCGGGGGTCATGACGCTGTTTATGGTCATTGTGGTCTGCATCGGAATGGTCGTCTGCCTCCAGGGACTGCGCAATGGCGTGGAGCGTGTGAACAAGGTGATGATGCTGTGCCTGCTGGCGCTTATGGCGGCGCTGGCGGTGAATTCCGTGCTGCTGGAGGGCGCGGGGGAGGGCCTGCGGTTCTATTTGCAGCCCAACTTCCGCAACCTGGTCTATGACGCCGGGGGGAACTGGATCCTGGGAGAGGCCGTGTTCGCCGCCATGGGGCAGGCGTTCTTTACCCTGTCCCTGGGTATTGGGGCCATCGCCATTTTCGGCAGCTATATCGGCAAGGAGCGGCGGCTGGCGGGAGAAGCGGTGCGCATCGGCGTGCTGGACACCTGCGTGGCCTTCGTGGCAGGGCTCATCATCTTCCCGGCCTGTTCCGCTTTCGGCGTGTCTACCGGGGAGGGGCCGGCGCTGGTGTTTGTCACGCTGCCTAACATCTTCAACCACATGCCCCTAGGGCGGCTGTGGGGCGGGGCGTTCTTCCTGTTTCTGTCCTTTGCCGCCCTGTCTACGGTGATCGCCGTGTTTGAGAACATCATCTCCTTTACCATGGACCGGTGGAACATGCCCCGGAAAAAGGCGGTGCTGGTCAACTTCATCGGGGTGCTGGCGCTGTCCATGCCCTGTGTGCTGGGGTGCAATGTATGGTCCGGGTTCACGGTGCTGGGGATGGATGTGTCCGGGATCGAGGATTTCCTGGTGTCCCAGAATATCCTGCCCCTGGGGTCCCTGCTGTTCGTGCTGTTCTGCACCAGCAGAAGAGGCTGGGGCTGGGAGAACTTCCTGGCGGAGGCCAACGAGGGGGAAGGACTGCGTTTCCCAAGGGGCGTGCGGTTTTACGTCAGCTATGTGCTGCCGCTGATCGTTCTGTTCATTTTTATCATGGGGTACTGGAACCAGTTCGCGAAATAGAGGCGGACGGGATGCCGGCCGGCCCTGCGCCGCCTTTCGGGCGGTATGCGGGGCCGGTGCGCTTTTTCTCCGGCGGTCCCGGTATTTTTAGGGAAATAACGGGGAAATCATAAATAAATCCTAAACTTCCGCCCTTGCTATTCCGGAAGAAAGCGGCTATAATGCAAAAAAGGAAATTTCAGGCAGGTAGGAGGTCATTCGTTTTGAAGGGATTCTGGAACGATCTGTTTCTGGTCAAGCCCGCCCCGGAGCCGGGCTGGCCGGTGAGAAAGCGGGAACTGTATTATGCCTGGCGTGTGGTGATCCTGCTGTGCGCGGGGCTTTGCATGGGGCTGGCCCTGCTGGTGCTGGCCATCGGACCCTATCCCAGAGGCACCCTGGTGGACTATCTCTGCCACTGGCAGACGCTGCTGCTGAACACCGTCCCCGTGGCGCTGCTGGTCCTGCTGTTCTACGGCGTCACCGGCAGGACCGGAGCCGCCTTCCTTATTGGCGGCGGCATCGCCTTCGGGTTCAGCATAGGCAACTACTACAAGCTGCAGTTCCGGGACGATCCGCTCTATTTTGAGGACATGCTGATCCTCCGGGAGGCCAAGGCCATGGCCTCCGGGGACCATTACTCCCTGTTTATTGACTGGCAAATTATCCTGACAGTTTTCTGTCTGCTTCTAGGGTGGGCGCTGCTGCGGCTGCTGGCGCCGGGCGTGTGCCGCTCCCGGACCAGGCGGCTGGCCGCCGGGCTGGCCGCTGCGGCGGCCATGGCGGCGCTGTCTCCGGTGTACCTGGACAAGAAGATCTATGACGACACCAGGAATTTCAACCACCTCAACCAGTGGAGCGCCACGCAGAACTATGTCTCCCACGGCTTCTGGTACCCCTTCCTCCACAGCATTTCCGACTTCGTGGATACGCCGCCCCCGGGCTACAGCAAGGCGAAGACGGCCCAGCTGCTGGCAGGCTACCCCGATGCGGACATTCCGGATGATAAGAAGATCAACATCATCGGCCTCATGCGGGAGGCCTACGCCGACTTCTCCCGGTACGGCATCCCGGGGCTGGACGTGAGCGGTTATGAGCTCTACCACGCCCTGGAGGCGGAGAGCTATACCGGCGATCTGGTGACCAACATTTTCGCGGGGGGCACCGTGGATACGGAGCGGTGCTTCCTCACCGGCAACTACCAGCTGCGCAACTTCCGGGGCAACGCCAACTCCTACGCCTGGTATCTGCGGCAGCAGGGATATGCCATCGAGGGCAGCCACCCCTATTATCAGTGGTTCTACAACCGGCAGAACATCAACGGGTATCTGGGCTTCCAGCAGTACCGCTATCTGGAGGGCGACTTTGACCAGATGACCCAGGCGGTCTATCCGGAGGATTCCGTCCTGCTGCCGGAGATCTATAACGACTTTCAGGCGTGCGTGGAGGCCGGACAGCCCTGCTTCTCCTTCTCCGTCAACGTCCAGAGCCACGGGCCCTATGCCACCTGGGACACCGGGGCCGCGGAGTACCTGACGGGGGACAACTACACCCAGGAGTGCAAAAACGCCATGAACGCCTATATGGACACCATCATGGAGACGGACCGGCAGCTGGCGGCGCTGATCGACCGGCTGCGGGAGGACCCGGCCCCGGTGGTGCTGGTGACCTTCGGCGACCACCTGCCCTGGATGGGGGACGGGAACATCTACTATGATGAGATGGGCATGGGCGTCAACGCCAGCGATGAGGCCGGCTTCTACCGCCGCTACACCACCCGGTACCTCATCTGGGCCAACGACGCCGCCAAGGAGGTCATCGGCCACGATGTGCAGGGCGAGGGCCCGGCCATCTCCCCCTGTTACCTGATGAACCTGGTCTTCGGCCAGCTGGGCTGGGAGGGGCCGGGGTTCATGCAGGCCATGGACGAGATGATGGAGGTGTTCCCCATCGCCGCCACCACCGGCTGGACCATGACCGACGGCGTGCTGAGCGGCGAGGTGCCGGAGGAGCGGAAGGAGCTGTATCTGAAGTTCCGGTATCTGCAGCACTATTGGCGGAACGAGTTCCTGTATAAAGACGTGATGGAGCAGTGAGTTTCCGGAGGGCTGTATGATGGATGAACGCACGATGAAAGAAGAAACGGAGAAGGCCAGAAGATGGAATACAGTGGTTTTCTGGATCTTTGCTGCCATATTCGCTGTTCTGACCGCCGCAGTATGCGTATTCAAATATCAACATACGTACTCGCCCGCTAAATGGGCCAATGACAGGGAAAACCGCTATAAAATTGTCAGCGATATGCTGGAGCGGAACCAGCTGGCCGGAATGACGGAGGCAGAAGTAATCCGGCTGCTGGGCAGCGAGGACGGCGGTGGGCAAGCATCGTTTTAAATCAGCCAAAAGTATTTCCCGCCTGCAACTACGCTGGTTTATTACCTGGGCGTTGATTTTATGGACAACAATTGGCTGGTCATTTCTTTGGATGACGATGGCGTGGTGACGGATTACTGCGTAGACGTGACCTGATCCTCGATCGAAAAATAAAATTCCCCCTCCGACAGGATTTGCTCCCATTTGCGGCGGACAAGCCGTAAAATGAAGAAAAATCTGCGGAGGGGAATTTTTATGCAATTGATCAGAAGCGGCCTCTACCAGTCCAACCGCATCCACATGCTGCCCATCGAGCGCATCACCCCCAATCCCCGCCAGCCCCGC
>CAMWTG010000139.1 GCA_947177115.1 uncultured Clostridia bacterium | reverse complement strand
TGGGGGACCCATCCCCTCTGACAAGATATCTTGTCAGGTCAGGACTGCGGCGCGTAGCGGTCCACGGCGGCGTTCCACCGGGCATTCCAATCGGCGATAATTTCGTCATAGGTCTCGCTGCCGGTGACAACGGCCTCCACGATGCGCTGGACGTGGGTGTTGTCGGCGTTCAGAGAGATCTCACTCTCGCGGTTGACATCGGACTGGAGGGTGGCCAGCTCAGTGGGGGCGGGGGTGTCCTCCAGCAGGGTGATGCCATCGAAGGCGGCCAGGGTGTCGGGATAGGCCTGGCTCTTCAGCACAGGTACGCCGCCCTGGTCATAGGCGAAGTTGCTGGACTCGGTGAGCCACTTGATGTACAGCATGGAGGCGATCTTGTTGTTGTCGGAGGCGGCGTTGTTCACGCCGTAGCAGTAGTCGGAACCGGCGGAGGCGTACTGAGTGCCGCCCACGGAGATGGGGAAGGGCATATAGCCGATGTCGGCGGCGTTGGGGCCGGCCTCCTGCATCTGGACGATGGCCCAGGAGCCAAGGACCATGACGCCGATCTCGCCGTTGTTGATCATGGGCTTGCATCCCTCCCAGTCTGTGGCGGTGGGAGAATCCTCGGTGAGGCCCATGCTCACGGCATCGTACAGGATCTTGTAGACAGCGTAGGGACCGGTGCCATCGCCCCGGTCAGCAAAAGCATCGTGGGTCTGGGGCATGGTAATGTTCATCCAGTCGGGGTCGGCAGTTGCGCCGCCGCCAATGTAGGCATCCCAGGCGCCCATGGTCCACCCGGCGGCAAAGTTGGTATACAGGGGGATGGCATCGGTCTTGTCCTTGATGTCCTGAAGGAACTGGATAAACTCGTCCGGGGTCTTGGGCATGTTCTCGCTGGTGTAGCCGGCGGCCTCGGCAACCTTCTTATTATAGATGATGCCCTGGGCGTTGCCGGTGGAGGGGATGCCGTAGACCAGGCCGTCATAGGCGCGGTTGGTGGCGAAGTTATAGTCCGCCTCGATCTCGCTGAGCTGGCACAGGGGGTGGAAGTACAAGCCCAGGTCGGGCAGCTGGATCGTGGTGGGGACCATGCAGATGTCGCCCCAGTTGTTGGAGGAAATGCGGGTGGTCATGTCATCGGCGTAGTTGGTGATGCCTTCATAGTTGATCTTGATGTTGGGATAGAGCTTGTTGAACTCGGCCACGTAGCCGGCGAAAGTGGTATCAATGATGTCAGTGCGGTGGGTGATGACGCGGAGCTCGGCGGTGATGTCGGTGTAATCCTCGCCGACCTTCAGGCTGGCATAGCTGGGCACACCGCTGTTGGCGTCTCCGCCGCTGCCGGAATTGCTGCTGTTGGAGCCGGGGGTGCTGCTGTTGGAGCCAGGATTGTTCCCGCTGCCGCCGCAGGCGGTGAGCAGAGCAAGGGACATGACAAGCGCGAGTACAAGAGCTATTGCTTTCTTCATGGTAATTCCTCCTTAAATTTTCAAGCTAAATTGTTAGCAAGCACAGCTAACATTTACCTTTGCAATTAGTATACACAAGGAAGTAAAATTAGTCAATACCGCAAATCAAATTTAGGCGTTCTGGCTAAATTACCTATGAATTTTTTGTAAATTCCGCCGGAACAGACCGCCGGAGCAAAAGAATACAGCAGGCCAAACCAAGTCGTTTAACCTGCTGTTAGCTAAATTTACTCTTTTACTCCGCCGCCCCGCCGGTACTTTCCCGGACCACCAGCTGTCCGGGGACCGTCCACATCATGGGCGTCAGGGGCTCCTCCTGACGGATCCGGCGGGCCAGCCAGCTGACCACCGCAGCCGCCATCTGCTCCACGTTCACCCGGTAGGTCGTCAGGGGCGGCTGGCAAAGGGTCGCGAAGCGGAAATCATCGTAACCGCATACCGCTACATCCTCCGGCACCCGTTTCCCCATCCGCCGCAGCGCTTCCACCAGGTTATAGGCCACCTCATCGCAGCTGCACAGAAACGCCTCCGGCAGCGGATCTGGCAGCTGGAGAGGAATGAACAGGCCGTTTTGATCCCGGTCCTCCAGCAGCCACTCCTCCCGGGGAATCAGCCCCGCCAGCCGCAGGGCTTTCTGATAACCCAGATAGCGGTCCATGATGCTGGTGGTAGCCCGGATGCTGCCCACAAAGCCGATCTGCCGCCGTCCCTGGGACAGCAGGTGCTCCGTCAAGGCATAGCCTCCGTCCAGATTGTCACTGATGACGCAGTCCCTGGCCCGCCCCGGCAGCTGGAAGTCCAGCAGCAGCCCGGGCAGGCCGGCCTCCTCCACCGTGCGGAGATAGGCGGGGGCCAGGTTGCCCATGAAAATAATGCCGTCCACCTTCCGCCCGGTGATCAGGGAGGGCAGGGCGCAGCTCCGCTCCGCTTCCGGGGTGATGATCTCCACCACGCAGGTAAAGCCGGTGCTGCCGCTTTTCAGCACCAGGGAGCGGTAAAGGTTGGTATAAAAGGCATTCTCCGCAAAGAAGCGGTCCGATACCAGCACGCCGATGTTGCCGGTGCCCGCCAGCTCGCTGTGGACCTTGGTCCCCTCATAACCCAGCTGCTTGGCCAGGGCTACGATCTTGGCGCGCATCTCCTCGCTGACGCCGGGTTTCCCCGACAGCGCTTTGGACACGGATACAACGCTGATATCCAATTTTTCCGCTATATCCGCCATCCGCACAGGTTTTGCCATGGGCTCTCCTCCCGTTTCTTCAATCGCTTTACTTCCTTATTCCTTAGTCTCTATTATAGGCTTTTTTTCTCTTTTCGTCAATGGCATATCGGAGTAAAGGGGGAAAAATTACTTAAATGTCAGGTAAAGATATCCTTGTTTTTTCCTTGCCGGCGTGGTATGCTTACATCATATTTCACAGAGGAGGCTTTTGGATGCAAACTGCTGGCGTTTTCGATATCCCCGGCCTGCGCCCTCTGGGGCGGTTTCAGCCGGACCGCGCCCGGCTAGAGGGCGCGCTGCCCCTGTTCTGGGCCGGGAGCGGGCTGGAGCTGCGGTTTTCCGGGGAGGAGCTCCATCTGGCGCTGGAGGCGGACTTCGGCGGGGCGGAGCCCTGGATCGCCGTGGAGGTGGACGGTGCGCCGCTGATCCGGATGCCGCTGAACCGGGGGATGAACGATGTCTGCGTCCTCCGGGGAACGGCGGACGGTACGGCGCGGCATATGCGGCTGGTGAAGGAGTGCCAGCCCATGTCGGACGATCCCCGGCACCGGCTGTGGGTGCGGGAGCTGCGCTGGAAGGGCGGGGCGTTCCTGCCGCTGCCGGAGGCGGCGTACCGGCTGGAGTTTGTGGGGGACAGCCTTACCAGCGGCGAGGGCGTTGTGGGGGCGGTCCGGGAAACCGCCTGGGTCCCGGCGGTATTCAGCGCCAGCGGCGCCTGGGCCTGCCGGACGGCCCGGCTGCTGGACGCGGAGGCAAGGATCATCAGCCAGAGCGGCTGGGGCATCCGGTCCGGGTGGGACAACGATCCCCGGCACGCGCTGCCGGACTGGTACGAACAGGTCTGCGGACCGGCCATGGGAGAGGCGGACCGGGCAATGGGCGCCCAGGAGGAGAACGATTTCTCCGCCTGGCAGCCGCATGCGGTGATCGTCAATCTGGGCACCAATGATGCTAGCGCCATGAATAATGCCGCCTGGGAGGGGCCCGAAGGGCCTTTCCGGCAGGAGCGCGGGCCGGAGGGGCTGGGAGCCTTTGAGGAGGCGGCTGCGGCGTTTTTGAAAAGGCTCCGCCGGTGCAACCCGGGGGCGAAGCTGGTGTGGGCCTACGGCATGGCGGAGGACAGCCTCCGGCCCCAGCTGGAGCAGGCTGTGGCCCGTTATCGGGAGGGGACAGGGGATGAAGAGGCGTATTTTCTGCCTCTGCCCGCTGTCAGGCCGGAGACCATGGGATCCCGGCAGCATCCGGGGCCGCTGTGCCACGAGGAGGCCGCGCAGGCTACCGCGGCGTTTTTGAGAAGCATTTTGTAAATGATTTACCATATAAAAATTGAGGAGGAGCTGTAATGGAATATCAGAACGAACTAAACCGCTGGCTGGAGCGGGCCGGGGAGGATCCGGATCTGATCGCGGAACTGAAGGAGATCGGGAACGATGAGAAGGCGGTGTCCGACCGCTTTTACCGCCATCTGGCCTTTGGCACCGGAGGACTGCGGGGGGTGATCGGCGCGGGGACCAACCGGATGAACATCTATACCGTCCGCCGGGCCACCCAGGGGCTGGCGGATTACCTCAACGCTTCCGGTTTGCCCAAGTCCATCGCCATCGCCCACGACAGCCGCATCAAGGGGCAGCTCTTTGCCCGGGAGGCCGCCCGGGTGCTGGCCGCCAACGGCATCACCGCCCACCTGTATCCCCGGCTGGAGCCGACCCCGGCGCTGAGCTGGGCGGTGCGGTATCTCGGCTGCGGCGCGGGCATCTGCATCACCGCCAGCCATAATCCGTCCCAGTACAACGGCTACAAGGTCTACGGCGCGGACGGCTGCCAGATCACCCCGGAGGCGGCGGCACAGGTCCTGGCCGCAATGGATCAGACGGACTGCTTCGATGGCGTGAAGCTGGCGGACTATGACGCGGCGGTGGCTGAGGGGAAGATCCAGCTCATCGGAGACGAGTGCCTGGACGCTTTTGTGGACGCGGTGCTGGATCTGCGCCCCGGCAACGATGTCAGCAAGCTGAAGCTGGTGTATACGCCGCTGAACGGGTCCGGGCTGGAGTGCGTGAAAAAGCTGCTGGCGAAAATGGGTGTCACGGAGCTGACGGTGGTGCCCTCCCAGGAAGCGCCGGACGGGAATTTCCCCACCTGCCCCTATCCCAACCCGGAGATCCGGGAGGCCATGGAGGAGGGCCTGCGGCTGTGCGACACGGTCCATCCCGACCTGCTCATCGGCACGGACCCGGACTGCGACCGCATGGGCGCGGCGGTGCCCGATGGCAAGGGCGGCTACCGGCTGATCACCGGCAACGAGATGGGGATTTTGCTGCTGGATTACCTGTGCCGGACAAGGATCGCCCGTGGGACCATGCCCAAGGACCCAGTGGCGGTAACTACCATTGTTTCCACCGACATGGCATCGCCGGTCGCCGCCGCGTACGGCGTGGAGCTGCGGCGGATGCTGACGGGCTTCAAGTATATCGGTGAACAGATCGGCCTGCTGGAGAGCGAGGGACACAAGGAGCGGTACATTTTCGGCTTTGAGGAGAGCTACGGCTACCTCTCCGGGGCCCATGTGCGGGACAAGGATGCGGTGAACGCCGTGATGCTGGCCTGCGAGTGCGCGGCGTGGTACGCGGGACAGGGGATGACCCTGCTGGACGCCATGAACGCGCTGTATGAGAAGTTTGGGTTCTACCGCAACGGGCTCATCAGCAAGGCTTTCGAGGGCCAGGACGGCATGAAGGCCATGGACGCGCTGATGCAGTCCCTCCGCACCGCGCCTCCAACGGAGATCGCCGGGCGGACAGTCGTTGGCGTGGTGGATTATCTGAGCGGTGATACCGGGCTGATCCCCTCCGATGTGCTGGAGTTCCGGCTGGAGGGCGAGGGAAAGGTCATTGTCCGGCCCTCCGGTACGGAGCCGAAGTTGAAGCTGTATCTCTCCGTCCGGGGCGGTACGGAGGCGGAGGCTCTGCGGGCTCTGGAGGAGCTGGACGCGGGAGCGAAATTACTGATGGAAAGGAAGTAACAGCATGGCACAGTTTCCGAAAGGATTTTTATGGGGCGCGGCCTCCGCGTCCTATCAGATCGAGGGCGGCGTAAAAGAGGGCGGACGGGGAGAGAGCGTCTGGGACGCATTCTCCCACACACCCGGCAAGGTAAAATTCGGCGACAACGGCGACACGGCGGCGGACAGCTACCACCGCTGGCGGGAGGACGTACAGCTCCTCAAGGATATGGGGCTGGGGGCCTACCGGTTCTCCATGGCCTGGCCCCGGATCGCGCCCAATGGGGATGATAACTGGAACCCAGCCGGTCTGGCTTACTATGACGGACTGGTGGACGCCCTGCGGGAGGCCGGGATCGAGCCCTGGGTGACGCTGTACCACTGGGACCTGCCCCAGGCGCTGCAGAACAAGGGCGGCTGGCAGAACGAGGACACCGCCCGGGCTTACGCCGCCTATGCCGCCAAGGCTGCGGAGCACTTCAAAGGCAGGGTGACCCATTGGATCACCTTCAACGAGCCCCAGTGCTTTATCGGCATGGGGTACGGCAGCGGGGAGCACGCCCCCGGCCTGCGGCTCAGGGAGGAGGATCAGCTGCTGTGCTGGCAGAACATGCTCGCCGGACACCGGCTGGCCATCCGGGCCCTGCGGGGGATCGATGGCGGGAACGTAGTGGGTCTGGCCTCCTGCGGCGGCATCTCTTGTCCCGCCACAGACAGCGCGGAGGATATGGCGGCTGCCCGGCAGCACATGTTCCCCTCTGACGGCGTGTTCAGGGGCTTTGGACATCCGCAGTTCCTGGACCCGCTGTGCCTGGGAGACAGCGATGGAAAGCCGGACTTTATTGGGCTGAACATCTACCACGGCACGGTGGTCCGTATGGGTAAAAACGGACCGGAGGAGGTGCCTCACCGTGTGGGCGGGGCCCGCACGGCTATGGACTGGCCTGTAGTGCCCCAGGCATTGGAATGGGGGCCCAGGCTTGTCCATGAGCGGTACGGCCTGCCTATCTATATCACGGAAAACGGCCTGTCCTGCCGGGACTGGGTCGCCCTGGACGGCAAGGTCCACGATCCCAACCGGATCGACTTCCTGACCCGGTATCTCCGGGCCCTTTCCGCCGGTATCGCCGCCGGGGCGGATGTGCGGGGATACTTCCACTGGGCCCTTACCGACAATTTTGAGTGGGCCGAGGGCTACGGACAGCGGTTCGGTCTGGTATATGTGGACTATCCCACCGGGGAGCGAATCCCTAAGGACAGCGCGAGGTGGTACCGGGAGACGGCCCAAAATAACGGCGAAAATATATAACAGGCTGCCAGAAAACCAATACTTTTTTGGGGGCAAGAATCGTATAAAACTTCTCACCCAAACAAACTGCGGGGGCGGAACAAAGTTCCGCCCCCGCAGTGACTGCCCCACATATCGGAAAAATGCTGCTCCCACATACAGATGCTATTCCACCTCCAGATAGGGCCGTGCCAATCCAATAGTGACCCGGGTCCCCCTCCCCTGTTCGGACTCAACGGAGATCGTATGCCCCAGCCTTCCACAGATCTCCCTGCCCAGGGCCCGCCCAATCCCGGTAGCCCGCTGGGCCCTCCGCCCGTTGCCCCCGGGGTTTCCCCGCTCGAA
>CAMWTG010000138.1 GCA_947177115.1 uncultured Clostridia bacterium | reverse complement strand
GAAATGCACCCCTTCCCCTGCCGCGCCTGCGGTTATCTGATTACCCCCGCAGGCGGCGGCACCCGCCACCGCAACCACTGCCCCAAGTGTCTCCACAGCGTCCACCTGGACGATGCCCCCGGCGACCGCGCCGCCGCCTGCGGCGGTGTGATGGAGCCGGCAGGCGTGTGGGTCCGCAGGGACGGCGAGTGGGCTCTCATCCACCGCTGCCGCAAGTGCGGTGTATTCCACTCCAACCGGGTGGCTTCGGACGATGACCCGCTGCAACTTATGAGCCTGGCGGTGCGGCCTTTGGCTCAGCCGCCTTTTCCGCTGGAATACATGGAGCGGATGATAGGCCGGGAAGAGGACAAATAGACGCAGGACCCCGGAGGGCAAACCCTCCGGGGTCCTATGTTCCTTATCTCACCTTCACGGCAGTCCCGTAGGCAATAACCTCGGCAGCTCCCTGCATGACGGAAGACGAGCCGTAACGAACGTTGATGATGGCATCGGCTCCCAGGGCCTGGGCCTCGTCCACCATACGCTTGGTGGCGATCTGGCGGGCCTCAATGAGCATCTCCGTGTAGCCGGTGATCTCACCGCCCACCAGGGTCTTCATCCCCGCCATAAAGTCCTTCCCGAAGTTCTTTGACTGGACAACGGTCCCCTTCACCAGCCCCAGAGCCTCAATCTCTTTGCCGGGTATGTGGTCAATATTGAGCAGCAGCATCTTCTTCTCCTCCTTGAATTTCTTTTAATCTTGTTTTCAGACTTATCCAGATAAAGGGTATGCTCCCTAAATCCAACACAATCAGAATGAGCAGCACTTTTGCCAAAAAATCCTCCGGCTCCCAGCTGCTCCGCAGCCACAGCATGATCACCGCCGCCGCCAGGCGCATTACTGCGGAGGACAGGGCTCCCAGGATGGCGTTCTTCCGCCGGACGGCCTGGCCGTCAGTATTTGCTGGCTTCATCCTCTTCCCCTCCATCGATCTCCCGCAGCCGCTGGGTCATGGCGGACAGGATGCCCACGATCACCGCGCCGCCCACGGCGGCGTACAGCAACAGGAAGGGCAGCACGCCCCAGCCTCCCTGAGCCCCCAGCAATCCGGCGGCATAGGCCACCATGGCCACCAATGGCCCCACATAAGCCACCACCAGCACGGCCACCACGATGGGAGCGATCTTCTTCCTAGTATTTTTTTGCATCGTCAATCTCTCCTTTCCCGATTTCACGGATACGCTGGAACAGAGCGAACAAAACGCCGCAGATGAGAAAAGCGGGGATGGCGGCCAGGACCGCCACTAGAGCCAGCGGCGGCGCAGAGGCGGGATCCTCCATAAAGCCCCAGATAAACAGTCCGGCCAGGGCAGCCAGCAGGACCACCATTACCGCCGCGATCACAACGGGGGCCACATACCGGATACGTACATCCTGCTTCTGCTTGTTCTGGAAGGTGGTGCCGGACTGCTCCAGCTTCTCCATTTCCTCCAGCACGCTCTGGGCATCCAGTTCCCGCAGGGGCTCGGTCCGCTCCTGAAGCAGCCGGCACAGCCGGACCGATTCCTCCAGATTCTGCCGCTCCCGCTCCAGGGTCACCAGATGCCGCCGCATGCCATCGCCTACGGTCTGGGTCCCCTCCTGCATCCGCCGGATCTCCTCAATGGGGACCCCCAGCTTTCGCATGAGCTTGATCCGCCGCAGCACTGCCACCTCCGCCTCGCCATAGTCCCGGTAGCCATTCTCGCTGTTGCGGCTGGGGGACAGCAGGCCCTTCTCCTCATAGAAACGAATATTCTTTTTTGTAATACCCACCAGGGCCTCGACCTCGTTGATCTTCACGGACTTCCCTCTTTTCCTGGCTATTATATACCTTCCACCAGGGGGAAGGTCAAGAGGTTTTTCAATTTTTAAGATTTTGCCGGGAGGACATCTCCGATGGGAATCGGTTCTTGCTGTTCTGCAGCGGGATCAAAGCTCCTCCCGCAGGTCCGCCTGAAGCACCAGATCCCGGTACACCTTTCCCGCAAGGAACGCTGTCAGCAGGGCGAAGACCAGCACCAGTCCCTCCACCGCCGCCGTAGACAGATAAAACGCGGAGACTACCGCCACAAAGTTCAGCCCCGCGTGAAGGAGGATCGCAACGGGGAACAGGATCCATTTTCCGGTCCTGGCGGCAGCGAACACCAGCACGGAGTTGGCCACATGGACCGTCATGGCCGACACCCGCTCCAGTATGCTCCACAGGAACATAACAACGGGCGTTGCCGCCAGGGTGTCCGCCGCTGCGGTCAGCTCCGGCGGGATCTCGGCGCCATGCAGGAGGAGCAGCCCCAACAGCAGATTGTTCACCATGGTCATGCCTACCAGCAGGAGCGCCTCCATACCGCCATGGCCCAGGCCATAGCTCAAAGCGGTGACCGGCGCCTCCTCGTTCCGCAGCACCATCCTGAAGGCCAGCAGCCGGCCGGTCTCCTCAAAAAGTCCCGCTGCCAGGCCGCCGTACAGGCCGTATATCCAGATGTTCTCCTGCATCACCACGCCCAGAGGGCTTCTCAACACCGCCACATGGAGCAGCGGCTCCAGCATCATGGCAAACACCGGGAAAAACACCGCGCCGATAAGGAACGATACCCACCGTCCGCCATGCTTTTTATACAGATACGCCATCAGCCCCAGGGGCGCAGCCGCTGTAAACAGCAGCGCCAGCGCCATTGCGATCATTTTCCCAACTGTCATAGGAGAGCCCTCCTCTTTCTTTTTCTCCTATAGTGTGCGCCTTCCAACATGGGAAGTCAAGGCTTTTTTCGAAATTTTCCGAAAACGCCTCTTTCCTGGTGACAGAACCGGGAAAGCATGGTAAAATAGAGCAACAGAACGTAGAACTGGAGGGATCTCATAATGCTTACATCCATCTGCGGCGCGGACTGCGCCCAGTGCCCTTCCCAGTCCGGATGCGGCGGGTGCGGGGAAACCCAAGGCCATCCCTTTGGCCGGGCGTGCATCCTGGCCGCCTGCTGCCGGGACAGGGAGCAGGACCACTGCGGTCAGTGCGGCGGCATCTGCAGCCTGAAAGCCCCGCTGATCTCCGAATTCAATGACCTGCGCATCCCCGGCATGCCGCGGGTCATAGATCTCAATGCTCTGCCGGGCGCTTACATCAATTTGGCCTACCCCTTGCCCAACGGGCAGACCGTAAAGCTGCTGGAAGATGGCAAGATCTATCTGGGCAGCCAGCTGGAGCAAGCCCAAGGAAACCGGTGCTATGGACTGGCGGCGGACGAGAAGATCCTGCTGGTCTGCTCCTACGGCGAGGGCGGCTCCGATCCGGAAATCATAGTTTATAAAAAGCGGGAACAATAAACCATCCCTCAGGCGGACGGCCCGATGGGGAATTTTTGAAAAGAAAAGGAGACAATGCCATGCTGATCAAAAACGCGAAGGTGCTTATCGGAAAGGCTTTTCTGGACGCCGACATCCAATTTGACCGAACCATTACCGCTATTGGCAAGATCGATGGACCGGCAGATCTGGATGTCGCCGGGGGATATGTGATTCCCGGACTGGTGGACATCCACACTCATGGCGCCATGGGAGAGGATTTTTCCGATGGCAAGCAGTCGGGCCTCCAGCCCCTGGCGGACTACTATGCTGCCCACGGTGTCACCAGCTACTTGGCCACCACCATGACCCTGAAGGAGGAGACCTTGACGCCCGCCATGCATGCCATCCGGGATTTCAGGCCCCAGCTCGGCGCAAAATGTGCCGGCGTCCACCTGGAGGGCCCCTTCCTCAGCTATGCCAAGCGAGGCGCCCAGGCGGCGGAGAACCTCCACAAACCGGATGCGGCCCTCTTCCACCGCCTCAACGAAGCCAGCGGCGGCCAGGTGAAACTGGTGACCGTGGCCTGCGAGGAGGAAGGGGCGCTGCCTTTCATCCGGGAGGTCTCCCGGATCTGCACCGTCTCCCTGGGCCACACCACGGCGGACTATGACACCGCTATGGCAGGTTTCGCCGCCGGGGCCAGCCATGCCACCCATCTGTATAACGGGATGCCCTCCTTCCTCCACCGGGCCCCAGGGGTCATTGGCGCGGCTTTTGACGCGGAGGCCAGTGTAGAGCTGATCTGCGATGGCCTTCACATCCACCCCGCTGTCATCCGAGCCACCTACCAGCTCTTTGGCGACAAGCTGAATCTAATCTCTGACTCCCTCCGCTGCGCGGGGATGCCCGATGGCGATTATGAGCTGGGCGGACAGCCCATCGTGGTGAAAAACCACAAGGCCACCCTTTTGGACGGCACCCTGGCCGGTTCCTCCATCTCTCTGCTGGACGCGGTACGAAATGTAGTGCGTTTCGGCCTGCCCCTGGCGGAGGCGGTCTATGCGGCCTCCACAGCCCCCGCCCTGGCTGCCCGGCTGGATGCCGGCGTTCTGCAGGCGGGCAAGGCTGCCGATCTGCTGGTGCTGGATAAGGATCTGGTCCTGCAGGCGGTATATGTGGACGGACAGGCTCAGCAGCATTGTTCATGAGTGGTGGAAAAAATAGCTGTCAACTGTCTTTTCCTCCAAATTTAGCTATTAGCATTTGTTAATTATAACGATACCCGATTGACCCCGGCAAAAATTTTGTGCAATATCAACGTTGACAAAAAGTGCAGGAAACTGGTAAAATAAAGCCAGTTTAGGAGAGAAACCTAAACTGCTGTATCGTTTTTCCTCAATCTTCTCCATCAAGGAAAGAACCGCCTTCTTTGAAGGCGGTTCTTTCCTTTTTGTTCTCTCATACTATTCCTTGACTAAAAGTGCAACATCGTTGCCGGGCAAAAATCTAAGAATAGCAGTGATTTTAGGCTCGAGGTTAAAGTTCTTTTTTATATTTTTTACTTCTAAGAAAAAGTATCTCAGCTGATCAAGAACAGCATTGCCACTATTTCATACTACATTGATTATAGCATAAAAAAGCAGCGGCGCATATGCGCCGCCACTTTTATTCACTTAGCCGTACACATCAAACCCATACTGGCTGGGCGCCGGCACGGCGGCGAGCATATCATTGATCAGCGTCTCCGCCTGGCTCTCCATGCTCTCCATCGACTTCTTCAGGATCGCCATGTCATAAGCATTGGCAAACTGCATCTGACTCATGCTCATGCTGGCGGCTGCGATGCTTTCCATCATGGTCGTAAATCTCCTTTCCTGGTGGTTTTATGACGGCGCGGACCCCGTCTCCCGGACCCCGCGCGGGCCCGGTCACTCCATAGGCACCGGCACAATCTGTCCATCGCTGCTCTCACGATATAGCAGACTCATGTCGCTGCTGAGATAATAGGTCCCCATAAACACATTGGTGGCAGTGCGGACATCCTGGAGATAAACATTCATCTTCCGGCAGGATACGCCGTCCACCAACACCCATCCCTGCTGGGGGAAGGTCATATAGTCATTCATGTCGTCCCCTTCCAAGCCAAGCTTTGCGGGGTCGAGCTTATTGAAGAACTCCAGCTGCTCCGTCATAGCGGTAGGCTTGGCATCTTCCTCGGGCTCCTCTTCCTTCACAGGAGGCAGGATCTTTCCATCTATGTAAGCAACCTGGACGGCCACAGCGTACTCCGACCATCCCACGGTCACCCGTAGGATCCGGCTGCCGCCATCCTCCGTGGTGGCTGCGGCGGCTTTAGCCAGGGTCACGGAGCCCGCCAGAATATCGGTGACCGGCTCCTCCTCTACCCGGTGGTTCTCACTGTCAATGGTCACAAAGCCCTGCTCGCTGTTCATCAACACGCGGATGTACCGCTCCGCCAAGGCTGCCGGATCATCCATCTGCTGATAGTGGTAGGTATGGGAAACCTCCAGATTCTCCGCAATGGCCGCATCGGTGGGCGCGTCAATGGAGGACAGAATGGCCTCGCCCTCGTACAGCAGGCTGTCCAGGGCCACCACCGTATCTTCCTCGCTCTCCCCCAGGTCATATACCTCCAGGGCCTCCTCCTTTTTGCAGCCTGCCAACAGCGCCAGGGCCGCCAGGAGCAGCAGGAGAATTTTGGTTTGCTTTTTCATCTAAAACTATCCTCGTTTCGCGCGGGAGCCCCAAAGCTCCCGGAAATCACTGGCCGCGGCGGATCACGACCTGGTCGTTATTGCGCAGTTCCTGGGTGAAGGGACAGTCCGCCCCATTGACCTTCAGCTCCAGCGGAACGTCCAGCGTCTCAAAATCAATACCGGAGCGGTCAAGAAGATCCATCAGAAAGTAGGCCCCGCCGTCCGTCTTGCCGGGCAGTACCAGAGGCTCCCCGTTGAGATACAGGAACAAGGGCCTCCGGGCTGGAGACGCCTCAGCAGACGCCAGCGGCGTCTGCCAGGGCTCTGGTACCGGTACCGGCTCAGGTTCCGGCACGCTTGCCGGAACCGGTGCGCTGACGGTAGAGATCACCTGATCTCCGGAACGGAGCAGGGTATCCAGCCCCGCAGGGTGTCCATTGATCAATACCCCACCGGCATAGTCCGCGCCCAGCAAATCCATCGGCGTCCGCGCGGCGGACGCGCCTGGAATGGCGGGGGTAAACTCAATGGAGTCCCCGGCATACACCAATGTGGAGGGCGTTGTCTCTTCCCCATTGCACCGCAGGACGCAGGGCGTGGCGCTCTCTCCCCGGAAGGTCAGCCGCTGGCCGTCCACCGTGACGGACAGGCTCCTGCCCGTGCGCCCCACCAGATCGGCGGAAGTGTACCCGTTCATCATCAGCAGATCCAGCACCGTCAGCGTGCCGCTACGGAAAAGCTTGGCAGGCTTGCCATTGAGCAGGATGCGGTAGCTGTCGCTGATAAGCCCCAATCCGGCGGACACAGCGATCCCCAGGGGCGTGGCATACTCCGGGTCGTTAAGTTCATACTCCCGGGAGAACGCGCTGATATCGTAGTTGTTGCCCGCCAGGGCCACCCGGCGCTGGTCCATGCCCAGCGCTTCGGCCACCAGATCCTTCAGCCCCAGCAGCTTGCTGCCGCCGCCGGCCAGGAACATGGCCGAGGGGGGCGCGCCGTTGATGCCCGTCACCCGTTGGGCAATTTCCTGGGCCAAAGTCTTGGCCGCACCCTGCAGGGTCTCCTGGATCTCACTGCCGGCAACACTCTGCTCAAAACCCAGTACATCCCGATAGGCAACGCTGGGCTCATTGATCTGCATTTTCATCCGCTCCGCCGTAGCGAAGTCGATGAGGAAACGGCGCATAAGCGTCTCCGTGATCTCATCCCCGGCGGTGGTCGCCATGGTGTATCCCACCACAGCGCCGTCCCGGCAGATGGCTATATCCGTAGTCCCCGCGCCGATATCTGCCAGCACCAGGTTCAAAAGCCGGAGATCCGCCGGGATCACCGCGTTCAGCGCGGCAATGGGCTCCAAGGTGAGGCTCGCCACCTCCAGCC
>CAMWTG010000137.1 GCA_947177115.1 uncultured Clostridia bacterium | reverse complement strand
TTCACACAAAAAGTACCCGCAGGGTCCGGGGGCGCGCAGCCCCCGGGCTAACGAACAGAAGCCACTCCCCTCGCGCCGGAACGGCGCGAAAGAAGAATTGATCTCAATATAGAAAGGAAACAACTGCCATGGCCATGGAATACAGCGAAAAAGTAATGGAACACTTTGCCCACCCCCATAACGTTGGCACCCTTGACGATGCCAACGGCATCGGCGAGGTCGGCAACGCCAAATGCGGCGATATTATGCGGATGTATCTGAAGATCAGCGATGACGAAATCATTGAGGACGTCAAGTTCCAGACCTTCGGCTGCGCTTCCGCCATTGCCACAAGCTCTATTGCAACCGATATGATCAAAGGCCAGCCCCTCGGCGAGGCCCTGAAGCTTACCAATCAGGCGGTGGTGGAATCTCTGGACGGCCTGCCGGCAGTAAAGGTCCACTGCTCCGTACTGGCCGAGCAGGCGGTGAAGGCCGCTATTGCCGACTATTATAAGCGCAAGGGCGTACCCTATGACCACCCCTGCGACAGCTGCGGCAAAGAAGGCTGCTGCGGCCATGACCACGAGCAGGAAGAGGAGTAAAGGCGGATCATCAGAAAACCGGCGTGTCCCTGGTGCGGGACATGCCGGTTTCAGTGCAAATGGCGCAGATGTTTTCTTCCGGATGGGGCCAGCTGAGACATCAGCGTTCCTGCCGCTCCCAGCAGCAGGAACAGCCCCGCGTGATACCGCACCGTCAGGAGCAGCGCCGCGGCGGTCAGCAGCAGGGCGCAGCCCAGGCCGACCCGGCGGCAGGCTTTGTCCGCCGCAATGGGATCCGCCAGCCAGCTGATGAGCAGATGCAGCGCTCTGCCGCCATCCAGGGACGGGATGGGCAGCAGGTTAAAGCACCCCAGCAGCAGATTGGCCCCCGATGCCACATAGTGGCCTCCCAGACGCGCGAGAGCCAGGGCCAGCAGCAGGTTTACCGCTGGTCCGGCTAACGTGCAGGCGATCTCTCTGGGATAGGACAGCCGCCGCGTGTCTGCCCGGATCTCCGCACCGAAGGCGGTCAGCCGCAGCAGATCCACCTTGGCTCCCGCCAGCCACAGTGCCGCCAGATGCCCCAATTCATGGCACAGCGCCGAAGCCAGGGCCAGCGGCAGGACCGCTCCCGCGCCTGCCAGCAGCGCCAGAGCGAGCAGGGCAAAAAAACTCCAGCCCGCCTCCAGCTTATTCCACCGCAACATAGTAAATAGGGTTCAGATACAGTTCTCCATCGTGCAGTTCAAAATGGAGATGCGGCCCGGTGACCAGGCCGGTGGACCCCACCTCCGCGATCTTCTCCCCCATGGACACGCTGCCGCCGGTGGCAGTGATCCGGCTGCAGTGGGCGTAGAGAGTGATATAGCCCCCTTCATGCTGCAGCATGATATAGTTGCCCAGGCTGCTGCTGAACCCGGAGGCATAGATCTCGCCGCTGGCGAAGGCCAGAATGTCGGCGCCTTCCGCCGCCGCCAGATCGACCCCGTAGTGGAACCGGTTGCCTCCCTCCACCGGATGCTCCCGCCAGCCAAAGGTGGAGGACAGCCGCCCCGCTACCGGAGTGCAGTGGTCAAAACCAAGATTCCGCTGTTCCAAGCTGGCGTTTTCCGGCATGGGGGCCATGGTGTAGACCTGAGAGGCTGTGGCTACGGTCTCCCCCTCCGCGTCCGATGCTTCTGTGGAAATATCCGCGGCATCGTCCGCCGGAAGGGAGGCGGGCAGCGCAGTGTCCGGCGAGATCACGATCTCCCGCATCAGCGCCTTGTCCGCCTCCGGCAAGGGCAGGATGCTGTGGCGCAGCAGCTGTGCGCCGGCATCTGCGGACGGCGCGGCATCAACTTCCTCCGCCTCCGGCGGCTGAGACGCCGGCTGGTCCGGCTCCGTTGGAGCCGGGTCGGATTCGGCGGGGGCGGAGGGATTGAAAACGGCGGTATAGGCGTCCTGCAGGGAATCGCTTACCGGACGCTCCCCGCTGACGGCCCGGCCTACGGCGGCAAAAGCTTCTTTGAAGTCCGCGTCCCGGCCGATCAGCTGGCGGGCGGAATCCGCCAGACGGTCCACCGTATCGGGAAACAGCAGCTTTGCCGCCACCAGAAGTACAAAGGCCGCTCCGCAGATGACCAGCCGCAGGGGGATCTGCGGCTCTCCCGGTTTGCCTCTGCGGCGGCTTTTGGCTCGCCGGAGCTGCTGTGCTCTGCGGCGGGCGGCATTGGTCGTAGACAATGGGCGTCACCTCTTTTGCCATGTGTTTTGAATGCCGTTATAGTGTATGCCGGAGAATGGAAAATATGCCGGAGGGCGGTCCGGCCCCGGCCATACAGATGGGGCCGGTTCCGGAAGGAAAAATTTTCTAAAAACCGGAGATTCCCTCTTGACAGATCGGGACATGCCTGCTATAATAATCCATGTTGTGCGGGCGTAGCTCATCTGGTAGAGCGCCACCTTGCCAAGGTGGAGGTAGCGGGTTCGAGCCCCGTCGCCCGCTCCAGCAAGGGGCAGATCTGAAAGGATCTGCCCCTTTGATTTTGCGATTTGAAGCGCTTCGATGATATATAAATTGAGCCCGGCTTTGAGCGTTTGTCTCAAAGCCGGGCTTTTGATGCTTTATAAGAAACGTGTTACTGCTTCATCGCAGCGGCGGACTGCTCCAGCTGGGCGATCAGCGCCCGCAGCTTTTCCGCCTGATCCCGCTGGTTCTGGACAATGTGAGCGGGGGCCTTGGAGGTGAAGGCTTCGTTGTTCAGCTTGGCCTCGATACCCTTCAGGTGGCCCTCTGCCTTGGCCTTTTCCTTGGCAATGCGCTCCAGCTCCTGCTGGATGTCTACCAGCTCCGCCAGGGGCATGAAGGCCCGGGCAGCGTGGGTGACGACTTCTACCATGCCCTTTGCGGCGGGCGCTTCTGCGATGTCCACTACGTTTACCTCGCTGGCTCCGGCCAGGCGCTGGAAGAAGGGCGCACCGGCGGCAAAGATATCCCCGTGCAGGGTGGAAATGGTCAGCTGGACCTTCTTGCCGGGGGCCACGTTCATCTCCGCGCGGCGGGTCCGGATGGTGCGGATCAGGTCCATGATCTCCTCCATGGCCTCCTCCTCGGCGGGGAAGGCATGGGCGGCATCGTACACAGGCCACACGGTCTTCATCAGGAACTCGCTCTCCTCGCCGGGGACGTGGGGCAGGGCCTGATAGATCTCCTCGGTGATGAAGGGCATGAAGGGGTGCAGGAGCTTGAGCAGCTGGATGAGGACATAGCAGAGGACGTTCTGGGCGTTCTCCGCGCCCTCGCCCTGCATCCGGGACTTGGTCAGCTCGATATACCAGTCGCAGTAGGTGTCCCAGATGAAATCGTAGACCTTGGCGGAGGCTACGCCCAGCTCGTAGGCGTCCAGGTTCTCCGTCACTTCCTTGATGAGGGTGTTCAGCTTGGAGAGGACCCATTTGTCCTCCAGCTCCAGCTTCTCGGGGAGCTTCACCTCATCGATGGTCAGATTCATGAGGACGAAGCGGCTGGCGTTCCAGATCTTATTGGCGAAGTTGCGCATGGCCTCGCACTTCTCCACGTAGAAACGCATATCGTTGCCGGGGCTGTTGCCGGTGATGAGGTTGAAGCGCAGAGCATCCGCGCCGTACTTGTCGGCAATCTCCAGGGGGTCGATGCCGTTGCCCAGGGATTTGGACATCTTCCGGCCCTTGTCGTCACGGACGAGGCCGTGGATGAGGACCTTCTCAAAGGGGAATTTCTTCATCTGCTCGCAGCCGGAGAAGATCATCCGGGCTACCCAGAAGAAGATGATATCGTAGCCGGTGACCAGCACGGAGGTGGGGTAGAAATAATCCAGTTCCGGGGTCTTATCCGGCCAGCCCAGGGTAGAGAAGGGCCACAGGGCGGAGGAGAACCAGGTGTCCAGCACATCGGGGTCCCGCTCGATATTGGCGCTGCCGCACTTGGCGCAATGAGTGGGGTCCTGACGGTCTACGGTGATATGGCCGCAGTCCGCGCAGGTCCAGGCGGGGATCTGGTGGCCCCACCAGAGCTGGCGGGAGATGCACCAGTCGTGGACGTTCTCCATCCAGTTGGTGTAGGTCTTGGAGAAGCGCTCGGGGATGAATTTGACTTCGCCCTCGTTCACCACCCGCAGGGCCTCCTTGGCCAGAGGCTCCATCTTCACGAACCACTGAGCGGAGATCAGGGGCTCCACATCGTTCTTGCAGCGGTAGCAGGTACCCACGTTATGGCTGTAGTCCTCAGTCTTTACCAGATAGCCCTGCGCCTCCAGGTCCTTCACCAGCTGCTTGCGGCACTCGTAGCGGTCCATGCCGTTGTAAGGGCCGCCGTTTTCGTTGATGGTCCCGTTGTCATCAATGACCCGGATGGTCTCCAGATTGTGCCGCAGGCCAACCTCGAAGTCGTTGGGGTCGTGGGCGGGAGTCATCTTTACCGCGCCGGTGCCGAAGCCCAGTTCCACGTATTCGTCCGCTACAATGGGGATCTCACGGTTCATGATGGGCAGGATGCAGGTCTTTCCCACCAGATGCTTGAACCGCTCGTCCTCCGGATTCACGGCCACGCCGGTGTCACCCATCATGGTCTCGGGGCGGGTGGTGGCTACCACCAGGTCGCCGCTGCCATCGGAGAGGGGATAACGGATATACCACAGATGGCCGGGCTTGTCCTCGTATTCCACTTCCGCGTCGGAGAGGGCGGTGATGCAGTGGGGACACCAGTTGATGATGCGGCTGCCCTTG
The DNA here is from genome assembly GCA_947177115.1 of uncultured Clostridia bacterium. Classification (GTDB taxonomy): domain Bacteria; phylum Bacillota; class Clostridia; order Oscillospirales; family Oscillospiraceae; genus Pelethomonas. The sequence continues at coordinate 2,641 of CAMWTG010000137.1, read as the reverse complement.
TAGATGAGGCCCTTGTCATAGAGTTCGCAGAAGGTTTCCCGGACGGCCTTGGAGCAGCCCTCGTCCATGGTGAACCGGGAGCGGTCCCAGTCGCAGGACGCGCCCAGCTTCCGCTGCTGCTCCACGATGCGGTGGCCGTACTTGTTCTTCCAGTCCCACACCCGCTCCAGGAATTTTTCCCGGCCCAGATCGTAGCGGGTCAGGCCCTCGTTTTTCCGCAGCTCCTCTTCCACCTTGATCTGGGTGGCAATGCCGGCATGGTCCGTGCCGGGCATCCACAGGGCCTCATAGCCCTGCATCCGCTTGTAGCGTGTCAGGATGTCCTGCAGGGTGCAGTCCATGGCGTGGCCCATGTGGAGCTGGCCGGTGACGTTGGGGGGCGGCATGACGATGGAGAAAGGCTTTTTCTCCGGATTGGGGGCCGCTTTGAAGCAGCCGGCATCCAGCCAGGATTGGTAGATTTTCCCCTCTACCTCTTGGGGTTCATAGGTTTTTGGCAGTTCTTTTCTCATGGTGTTCTCCTTTATCTTCTTGTTCAATCATTATTCCGGTATCTTTTCCAGGAGGTACGGCAGAAATTTTGCCGGGTCTCCTGCGGTCAGGTCCTTCTTTTGCAGCAACATGGCCTGCTCCGCTCCGTAGAGCAGCAGCCAGAGATGCTCCGTCTCATAGATGGCCGTCATGTCGCTGTAAGGGACTGTTTTTGTCTGTTCACCCGCACGGATGGCAAGTCCCGCTCTGTCAAAACGCAGCTCCGTCCGGTTCTCCGGGAGGGTCCAGTCAATGCTGCGCCGTGTTTCCAGCAGTTGGGCCGCTTCCTTGCGGCAGGAAGCAGGCAGCGCCGGGGATCTCCTCTCCCGAAAGAAAAGGCTCCAGATCCCCCAAACCGCAGCAGCTCCTCCCACAAAAATCTGGCTGGGCGTCCTAGGCTCCATCAGGCCAGGCACCAGGAGGAATATTCCCAGGACCAGCAGGATCGCACCATAAACGCGGCAGCGCATCCGGCGCTTTTCCCGCCCGGGCCCCTTTGCCGCATAGGCGTTGAGCTTGTCCGTGGCCGCCCACATTGCCGGCATAGTTTTGCGGCTGCGGGCCTCCAGGCGCTGGACCAGCAGCTGGACGGTCTCTTCGTCCAGGGCGGAATCGTTGTAGCAGCTCAAATGAAAGATAAATTCCATCTGTGTCTCTCCTCACCGTACATTCTGCACCATCAGCCCCGTCTTCCTGATGATAAATTCCCGGAAGCTCATGGCCGTACCCTTGGTAAAGCCGTTCTTGTCGTAGATCTGACCAAGGTTGTGGTCCAGGTAGAACAGGAAGTAGTCCGATGTCTCGCAGATCTTCTCGATCTGGCTGTACTGGAATCTTCCATCGGCGGCTTTGCTGGTCTGGGTGAACCCATCGGGGCCGAAAGAGGTGGTGACCTCCTGGGCATCGGGCTGGACATACCGCCCGGTCAGCTGGAGGCTGAACCAGTCCTCCCGCCATGTAATGACCAGCAGGAACACTGCCACCGCCCCATTGAGCCACCACCGGCTGTCCCCTACCCGCCAGGAGGCCCAGGCGAACAGCAGGTTCAGCGCGATGATCAGCACCGCCAGGATCTGCACGATCAGGCTCTTCCGTCTGCGCACCGCCTTCCGGGTGCCCCGGGAGAGAGCGGTCAGCTCTTTACTGCCGATCACGGTCCGGTTAACAAATTCCATCCTATCACCTCCCAAGAAAAAACGCCCCGAGCCATTTGGCTCAGGGCGAATAAGAAATCCGCGGTACCACCTGAATTCCCCCGGACGGACCGGGGACGCTCCGCCTCTGTAACGGGAGGGCCCGCCGCCCCTTACCGCAGATAAAACGCTCGGGGGCGAAGCTCAGGGGCGACTTCGGCTCATGCTTCACGGGGCCTTGCACCGTCCGGCCCCTCTCTGCGCATCCGCAATAAGCGTACTGCTCCCCTTCACAGCTTTTTCGGGTACAGTATATCCAACGGAAAAGGATTTGTCAAGTCCTGCTTTGCGTTCCGCACGGAGATCAATTTTTGAGGCAGACAGCTACCGGAATGGCGGGATCTGTGTAGGGGCGAGCCCCTACAGAGTCTGTGCTGTTTGCGGGATAGTCCGGTATAAAATTGATTTCCCCGTGCGTTCCGCGCCGCCGCATTACGGCTGTTCCCGGAACTGCTTGCGGTAGGCGGAGGGCGTCACCCCGATCTCCCGCTTGAACAGCCGTCCGAAGTAGAGAGCGTCATCGTAACCGACAAAGGAGGCGATCTGCTGGATGCTGTAGCTGCTGCGCTCCAGCAGCATCTGGGCGTTTGCCATGCGGATGGAGGCCATATACTGCTTGGGCGTCATGCCGATATACTGTTTCAGGCTGCGGATAAAATAATTCGTACTGATATGGTGCGCCTTGGCGTATTCGCTGACGCTGATGTCCTGGTTGTAGTTCTGGCTGAAGTAGGAGATGGCTTCTACGATCTCGTCCTGGATCGTGTTGGGCCGGCGGCCCAGCTCCATCTGGCGGCAGATGAGCAGCAGCAGGTCGTTCATCAGCGAGGCCAGCATCTCCTCGTAAAAGGGTTTGCACAGCTGCAGTTCCAAAGTCATCCGCTGGAAAAGCCAGCGGTATTCCGACCGGGTGCCGG
>CAMWTG010000136.1 GCA_947177115.1 uncultured Clostridia bacterium | reverse complement strand
GGGGACATTCGAAATCCTCGGGAACATCCTCCCATTTGGTGCCGGGGGCAATGCCGTGATCGGGATCGCCCAGGGCCTCGTCATACTCGTAGCCGCAGACATCACAAACGTACTTCATGAAAACCGCTCCTTTCTGTACTTCTGACATGGTCAGTGTACCACATTTTGGGCCTATATACTGTTGCAAATATCACTTCGATGCGCATAACGCAGGCAAAACAAAGTTTTGCCCAAAAAGTTCTTTTTGATTCTTTTTCTTTCAAGAAAAAGAATGTCTGCCTTGCCACCTATCAGCTCAGCTCCGCCTGACCGGTGTACAGCTGGTAGTACTTACCGCCCTGGGCGATCAGGTCATCGTGGTCGCCCCGCTCGATGATTTCGCCCTGCTCCAGGACCATGATGGCCCGGGCGTTGCGGACGGTGGAAAGCCGGTGAGCGATAACGAAAACGGTGCGGTCCGCCATCAGCTGGTCCATGCCCTGCTCGATGAGCCGCTCTGTCCGGGTGTCGATGGAGCTGGTGGCCTCATCCAGGATCAGCACCGGCGGGTCCGCCACAGCGGCCCGGGCAATGGCCAGCAGCTGCCGCTCCCCCTGGCTGAGACTGCCGCCGTCATCGGTGATCCAGGTGTCATACCCGTCCGGCAGATGGCTGATAAAGGTGTCCGCGTTGGCCAGCCGGGCGGCGGCCCGGATCTCCTCATCGGTGGCGTCCAGCTTGCCGTACCGGATGTTGTCGGCGATGGTGCCGGTGAAGAGATGGGTATCCTGAAGGACAATGCCCAGAGAGCGGCGGAGGCTCTCCTTGCGGATGTCCCGGACATCGATGCCATCATAGGTGATCAGGCCGCCATCAATCTCATAGAACCGGTTGATGAGGTTGGTGATGGTAGTCTTGCCCGCGCCGGTAGATCCCACAAAGGCGATCTTCTGCCCCGGCTTGGCGTAGAGGGTAATACCGTGGAGGATGGTCTTCTCCGGCACATAGCGAAAGACCACGTCCTTGAAGCGCACATCGCCCTTGAGGGGGACCAACTCTCCGTCCGGCTTTTTCCAGGCCCAGCCATCGCTGCGGCCCGCCGTCTCGGTGAGGGCGCCATCGGCGGCGCGTGCAACGTGGACCAGGGTCACCTGGCCCGCATCGACCTCCGGAGCGGCCTCCATGACCTCAAATACCCGTTCCGCGCCGGCAATGGCTGCCAGGATGTTGTTGATCTGCTGGCTGACCTGGCTGATGGGCTGGCTGACCTGGCGGGTGTACTGAAGATACACCACCAGGGCTCCCAGATCCAGCCCGAAAGCAATGGACAGCAGCGCGCCGGTGCAGCAGGTCAGGGCATAGTTGATGTGGCTGATGTTGCCCATGGCGGGCATCATGGCTCCGGCAAAGGACTGGGCATTGGTGGCGCTGCGGCGGTAGGCTTCGTTGCGCCGGTCAAACCCGTCTCTGGCCTTGGCCTCATGGTTGAAGATCTTGATGACCTTCTGCCCCTCGATCATCTCCTCGATATAGCCGTTGATCTCGCCCAGATCTTTTTGCTGGGCCATGAAGTACCGGCGGGACCGCTTGCCCACGGTCATGATGACCACCAGCATCAATCCCAGGGAAAACACCGTCACCAGAAACAGCAGGGGGCTGAGATACAGCATCATGGCAACCACGCCCACGAAGGTCAGTCCGCCGGAGATCAGGGAGATCATACCGTTCTGCAGGATCTCGGTGAGGGTATCGATGTCGTTGGTATAGCGGCTCATAAGCTCGCCGTGGGTATGGGCATCGAAGTAGCTCAGGGGGAGCTGCTGCATCTTGGCGAACAAATCCCGGCGGATGGCGTGGGTGGCCTTCTGGGAGACGCGGACCATAATGCGGGAGTAGCTGTAGCTGAGCAGGGCCGCGCAAACGTAGATGCAGGCCATGAATACCAGCGTCCGGGCCAGCCTGGGGTAATCCCCGGGGACAATGCACTCGTCTATGAGAGGCCGCAGCATATAGGATCCGCCAATGGTACAGGCGGTGTTCAGCACCAGGCACACGGCAACTACCGCCAGCAGCCATTTCGACCGGCCAATATAGCCCATAAGGGCGCTTATGGTTTTGCGCATATCCTTGGGCTTCTGAAAGCCGCCGCGGGGGCCGCCCGGGCCGTGAGGGCCGCGGGGCCCTTTTCTTCCTGTGTCAGCCATCAATACTCGCCCCCTCCTGCTGGGACTGGTAAACGTCCCGGTAAATGTCACTGGTCTTCATTAATTCCTCATGGGTGCCCGCATCCGCGATCCTGCCATCGTCCATGACCACGATCAGATCCGCGTCCATGACGGAGATGATCCGTTGGGCAATGATGATCTTGGTCGTGTCCGGCAGCCGGGTGCGGAAGGCGGCGCGGATTTTCGCATCGGTGGCGGTATCCACCGCGCTGGTGCTGTCGTCCAGGATCAGCACCTTGGGTTTTTTCAGGATAGCCCGGGCAATGCACAGCCGCTGCTTCTGTCCGCCGGAGACATTGACGCCGCCCTGTCCCAGGTCGGTGTCATACCCGTCCGGCATCCGATGGATAAATTCCGAGGCGCAGGCGGCCTCGCAGGCGGCCTCTATGTCCGCGTCCGAGGCATTCTCATCGCCCCACAGCAGATTCTCCCGGATGGTGCCGGAAAACAGGGTGTTCTTCTGCAGCACCATGCTTACCGCGTCCCGCAGATGCTCCATGGTGTAGTCCTTCACCGGTCTGCCGCCCACCCGGACCGTGCCCTCCTGGGCCTCGTAGAGACGGGGGATGAGCTGCACCAGCGTGGACTTGGCGGAACCGGTGCCGCCGATGATGCCCACGGTCATGCCGCTTTTGATGTGGAGATCGATATCGTGGAGGTTCCATTTCTCTGAGTCACTGTTGTATTTAAAATACACATGATCGAAGTCCACGGAGCCATCGGGTACCAGGCGCTCACGGAACGGATCCTCCTCAATGCCGGTCTGGCCCTCCCCGTCCGTGATGTCCGGGACCTCGTCCAGCACCTCCGCCACCCGCTTGGCGCAGGCTACGGCCCGGGTGAGCATCATCATGATCATGGACACCATCATCAGGCTCATGAGCACCTGGGTGATATAGGTAAAGAAGGTGGACAGCAGCCCGACCTCCAGCTCCCCGGCCTGTACCAGAGGTGCGCCGTACCACATAACGGCAATGATGGTGCCATAGGTGATGAGCATCATGATGGGCATGTTCATCACCACAAATCCGAAGGCCCGCTCCGAGGTGGCACGGAGGGCATCGTTCCGTTTCCGGAACTTCTCCTCCTCGTAGTCCTCCCGGACGAAGGACTTGACGACCCGGATGCCGGAGAGGTTTTCCTGCACCGCCAGATTCACATCATCGGTACGCTCCTGAAGGGAACTGAACATGGGGCTGACCAGCTTGACCACCAGGCCGATGAGCAGCAGCAGCAGAGGCATGGCAACCAGGAACACCCGGCTGAGCTTCAGGCTGATGGAAACTGCCAGCGCCAGGGCGCTTACCAGCATCACCGGGGCCCGGACCAGCAGCCGCATCCCCATCATCAGGGACATCTGCAGCATATTGCAGTCATTGGTCAGGCGGGTGACCAGGGATGCGGTGGAGAACTTCTCGATATTCCGGAAGGAGTACTCCTGGATATGGCTGTACTGGGCCTGGCGCAGGTTTGCGCCGAAGCCCTGCCCTGCCCGGGAGGACAGGAAGGCCGCTCCGATGCCAAGAGACATAGACACCAGGGCCATACCTACCATCAGCGCTCCCCGGGTCAGGATGTAGGCCGTGTCTCCGGCGGGAATGCCGGTGTCCACAATGTCTGCCATCACCAGGGGGAGCAGCAGCTCAAACACCGCCTCGCTGGCGGAGCAAAGCACACCCAGGAAGATCCACTTCCGGTAGCCCCTGGTGTACGGCCAGAGTTTTCTGATCATACGCTGTTTACCTCGTTTTCCAAATTTGCTATGATACGGGCGAGCAGCTCCCGCAGCTGCGCCTGCTCTGCCTCCGACAGGCCGTTGGTATAAAAGCGCGCCGTTTGCCGCAGCACGGCGTGGAAGGCGGCGACTTTTTCCGCCCCGGCCTCCGTCAGCCGCAGCAGGCGGCAGCGGCCGTCCGCCGGGCTGGTCTGGCGGATAATATACCCCTTGTCCTCCAGGCGGCCCACAATGCCGTTGACGGTGGAGGGCTTCAGGTGCAGCTCCCGCTCCAGATCCCGCTGGTTGACCTCCCGGCCGCCGCGGAAAGACAAATAGACCAGCGTCTGGGATTGCACCGGCGTGATATCGCAGCCCGCGTCCCGCAGGAATTTGTCAACGCACCGCCGGCCAATGTGGCCGCAGTAAGCAATCATGCCTCCGATTTCCGGCGGTCCGTCCATGTCATTTTCTCCTTTCCCATACCGGATAAATTTAGCGTGCTAACTATACACTATATTTTTCCGGTTGTCAACCGCGCTTTTTGAATGGTTTTTGAACCCTCTGTGAACATTTCGTGAATTGTCACCAAGGGTAGTTGACTTTTTGTTTTCCCTATATTATCATGACGTTGTTCAGCAATGAATTCTCCCTTTCTCCCTCTCTCTTTTCTAAACAGGAACCCCCGGACCATGTGGTCCGGGGGTTCCTGTTTGCCGCGGATTACCATTTGATCCGCAGGGCTGAAAAGAACTTTCATTTCGAGACTATACCAATATTCACAAGGTCCGGCAGCGGGCGTGCATCGCGTGATCGCGCGGGCGGATGATATCTGCCCCTACAGAGTGTCATAAATCTTATCAATTTACGGCAATGGCACCGCGCTTTTAATCACATTGCCTCTTTTTATCTGCTTCTAAACGGCGTCCTCCACCTCGTACCACGCATCCAGGACCGTCCAGCCCTGGGGATAGGGGCGCATCAGGTTCCAGTATCCCGCGCCGTACAGGCCGTACTCGCCGATCAGGCCCAGCTTGGCGGACATGCTGCGGGCATCCTCAAACCAGACCACATGGGGGACGCCGTCCGGGGCGGTGTAGTCGAACCAGGGGGCCTGAGCGGTCTGGTCAAACTGGATATCGGCCCGGTAGCGGACGGCCAGGGCAACGGCCTCCTGATTGGAGATGGACCGGGCCCGGGTCTGGCCCTGGACGAAGGGCAGGGGCCAGTCGTAGCCGTAATTAGGGATGCCCAGGTAGATCTTTTCCCGGGGAATCTCCGTCACGGCGTAGTCCAGCACCTGCCGCACATTGGGCAGCGGAGCCACCGCCATGGGCGGTCCCGCGGTGTAGCCCCATTCATAGGTCATCAGCAGCACGAAGTCCGCCGCCGCGCCCAACAGGGCGTAATCGTGGGCCTCATACAGCAGCCCGGGCTGCTGCGCGTAGGTCTTAGGCGCCAGGGCCACGATCACCGGCAGGCCCATGGGAGACAGACTCTCCCGGAGGCGGCGGATAAAGGCGGCGTAGGCCTCCCGCTGGTCCCCGGGGATATACTCGAAATCCACGTCCAGGCCCTGGTATCCCTTGGCGGTGATGGTGGCGATGATCTGCTGGATAAGCGTGTCTTGAAGGGCTGGGTTGGTGAGGATCTGCACCGCCCGCTCACTGGAAAAATTGTCCGTCTCTGTCAGGGTGGACAGGTGCATCAGCGGCGATGTGCCCAGCCGGTTGGCTTCGGACAACAGCATTTCGTCCGCCAGGGGCAGCAGGCCGCCGGAGGCATCGATGCCGTAAGTAAACGGGGTCAGATGGCTCATATAGGGCAGCTGCGCGCTGAGGAGCTGCCGGGAGATGAAGGGATAGGCGTAGCCATTGGTATGGGTGGCGGCGGCAGGCTGATCCTGATAGACGATCACCAGGGCCTGCCCGGGCCGGATATTCGGGCTGCCGCCCAGGTTGTAGTTCCGGCGGTATAGCTGCCGGAGGGTCAGGCCGTACTGCCGGGCAATGCCGGCCAGCGTCTGGCCGGGCTGAACGGTGTGAAAGGTGGCGGGGCGGCGGATCACCAGGGTCTGGCCTACCGCCAATGCGCCGTCCTCCGGCGTGCCGTTGAGCTCCTCCAGCAGCGCCGGGTCCAGCCCGTACTGCCCTGCGATGCTGTAAAGGGTTTCCCCCGCTTGGACGATATGTATCTCCATAACCGTTCCCTCCCTGTTTGATCTTCTATAGCCTATGCGGGAGAGCGGGGAAAAATTTGGCAGAAACGGCTGCTACATATTTCGGTGGATTGTCCCGCTTACCTGTAGGGGCGGATATCATCCGCCCGGCAGAGCTCCAGTCCGTGTAGGGGCAAGCATTGCTCGCCCGCTATGCCCCGACTCCCTGCGCGTTATCGATACCCGCAGTTATTCGGTAGACAACGGGCGAGCATTGCTCGCCCCTACACAGATTTTCGCGTGTTGGAGTGCCTGCTATTTTCGTGCAACTTGACGTTGCACGAAAATCAGCAACTTTCCCCCCGGTACACACCAGTGTGTACCGGTTTTTTTGACCGGTAACATCAAACAAGAAGGAGAACATTGTATGAAGTACACAGAAAACTACCACCTGCCCCAGTGGGACGAGACAGACCGGATCATGCGCACGGATTTCAACCAGATGTGCGCCGACATGGAAACCGGACTGCTGAAAACCGCCCGGGACGCATCTGAGAATACGGCGGCGGTTTCCGCAAACGCCGCGCAGGCATCACAACGGGCACAGGCTACCGCCGATAAGGCCGTACAGGATGCGGCAAGAGCCCAGGCAAAGGCCAATGCCGCCTACTCCCCGGATCAGCCGCCCTATGTGGTGGGCAATTATCGGGGAAATGGAAGCGGGCATACGATCAGTCTGGGATTCCAGCCCAGATTTGTGATCATCAGCGGCGGGACCAACGCTTATTTTCAGATCCTGGCCGGACCGGAAACACAATGCGCGGGACACCTCATATTCAACAGTGATGGGTTTACCGTCAAGACGGTCCGGCGGGAGGAAATCAGCGGCGCTCCTCTGGAGGTGGAGCCTTTCCTTTCCTATTCAGGAACCACTTACAACTACATCGCCTTCCGCTGAAACACACCCCCCCCAAGGGCCCGCAGCCCTTGGGGGTTCTTGACAGAAAAAGGCGGATCATGTAGAATAATTATGTCCTTCGGGGCAGGCGGAGCGCGGATACACGGCACGCGCAAGAGCCTGGGGTATTGCTGCAATCAAATAGGGCGGTTGGCTCACTCCCTTGTGAAAGGGGGTGACTACATGAGACGCATTTGCCGGATCATGATCCATATCATTGTTTGGATCATTGTCATTATTTGCGCATTTGTTTTTGCGCCAAAAGCGTGTTAACCGCCCGGCTCGCACCCGGACGGTTAACGGTTTTTTAACACTTAACCAATGGAGCTGACTGCCTTAACGGCAATACCCCGAATCTGATTACAGTATATCCCGGCA
>CAMWTG010000135.1 GCA_947177115.1 uncultured Clostridia bacterium | reverse complement strand
GCCCCTACTCCCAGGGCGTGGACGGCGGCAGTATCGTCATCACCTCCGGCCAGCTGCCCATCGATGTTTCCACCGGCGCTTTCGCCGAGGGCGGCATTGCCGGACAGACCCGCCAGTCCCTGGAGAATGTCAAGGCTATTCTGGCGCAGGCGGGCCTGGGGATGGAAAACATCATCAAGACAACGGTGTTCCTCAAGGATATGAACGATTTTGCCGCCATGAACGAGGTCTACGCCTCCTTCTTCCCCGGCGAGCCTCCGGCGCGCAGCGCCGTGGAGGTGGCCCGCCTGCCCAAGGACGCGCTGGTGGAGATCGAGGCCATCGCGGTTCGGTGAGCGGGAAAGGAGCGCATTATAGCAATGGAACGTACATTTCATGAGGAAAACCGGCGGGAGCTGTACCGCTCTCTGGAGGAGGGCGCCCTTTTCGTCTGCTTCGCCGGGCGGATCCTGCCCCAGTCGGCGGACGCGGAATACGCCTATTTCGCCAACCGGAATTTTGCCTACCTCACCGGCCTGGACGGAACGGAGGTACACGACTTCGTCTTCCTGGCGAAAAAGGCCGGGGGCGCAGTGGAGGAAACGCTGTTCGTCCTGCCCCCGGACGCCATGGCGGAGCGTTGGACGGGCCGCAGGCTGAAGCCAGATGAGATCGCCGGGCGCAGCGGCGTGGCGGACATCCGTCCGCTGGACGGCTTTGCCGCCGCTTTCCACGCCGCCGTCATGACGGGGAAATACCGCACGGTGGCACTGGATCTCTGGAAGAAGACCGCCGTGGATCCCGATGGCGAGGCCCAGCGCTTCGCCGCCAGGGTGCAGGCGGATTACCCCTTCCTGGGGATCGAAAACTGCCATAGGCAGCTGTGCGCCCAGCGCACCATCAAAAAGCCCTGCGAGATCGAGGCGATGAAGAAGGCCATGACCGTCACCAAGGCCGGCATCGAGGCCATGATGCGGGCTTCCAGGCCCGGGATGTATGAGTACGAGTACAAGGCCGCCTACGATCACGCGCTGACCTCCCGGGGCGTTCTGGTCCCTGCCTTCCCCTCCATCATCGCGGCGGGGGAAAACAACTTCTGCATCCACTATTACAGCTACACCGGCCAGGCCAAAGACGGGGACATGGTCCTCAACGATGTGGGCGCGGCCTGGGACGGCATGTGTACCGATGTATCCCGGGGCTGGCCCTGCAGCGGCAAATTCTCCCCCCGGCAGAAGCAGCTCTATGAGTGCGCCTATAAGACGTCCCAGCATATGTTTTCCATCATCAGACCGGGGATGCCCATGGCGGACGTGGACCGGCTGTGCCACCAGTACTGCGGCGGGCTCCTGCGGGAGACCGGCCTGCTGGGGGCGGACGAAGCCCCGGAGAAATACATGTGGCACGGCGGTGCCCACCATGTGGGCTGGGACGTCCACGACCAGGTGGACATGACCCGACCGGTGGCGGCGGGCATGGTGTTCTGCGTGGACGTAGGCATCTACGTGGAGGAGTGGGGCATCGGTTTCCGTCTGGAGGACAACTGCCTGGTGACAGAGGACGGCTGCGTCAACCTCTCTGCGGATATCCCCCGCAGCATTGAGGAGATCGAGGCGTTCATGGCGAAATAAATCCCCTGCGGGGGGTTGCGTTTCGTCCGCCGGTCTGTTAAAATGTTGACGAACAGGACCGGGACAAAGGAGGACGCAGGCTATGAGCGATGAAAAGGAGAGGCATGAGGCGGAGGGCCTGGATCACGCCTACATGCACGAACACGGCATTCCCCACGAGCACAGCCACGGCCATACCCATAGCCACACCCAGACCCGGGTGGTGGTCAATCGTCTGGCCCGGGCCATCGGCCACCTGGAGCGTGTGAAGGCCATGGTGGAGGAGGGCCGGGACTGCTCGGAGGTCCTGGTCCAGCTGGCGGCGGTCCGCAGCGCCATCAACAACACCGGCAAGGTGATCCTGAAGGACCATCTGGAGCACTGCATTGTGGACGCGGTGGAGACCCGGGACCGCACCGCCATTGATGAGCTGAACCGGGCCATTGAGCAGTTTGTGAAATAACGGCAGGTTTTCCGCCAATGTTATTAAGTTAATACTTTTTCTTGCGTATCAAAGGTTTTCTCAGTTTTTGTACTGAATAACCGTTTGAAAAAAGAAGGGGCGGTTCAGATGATATGCTCCCTCTATGAGAGACCGTGAAAAAACACCGTCAATCATAGAGGGAGCATATCACGTTGGTTCAGCCGCCTTTTTCCGCCAATTGCCCCTTGCATTTTCCGAAAAAAAGGTTATGATAAGTAACGATATTATTTATAAGAAAGAGGCGTATTCCCCATGACAAAGGTAAACGTAATTTCCGGTTTCCTGGGCGCGGGCAAGACCACGCTGATTAAAAAGCTGCTGGACGAGGCCCTCAAGGGCGAAAAGATCGTCCTGATCGAAAACGAGTTCGGCGAGATCGGCATCGATGGCGGCTTTCTCAAGGACGCGGGGGTAGAGATCTCCGAAATGAATTCCGGCTGCATCTGCTGCTCCCTGGTAGGGGACTTTGGCGAGGCGCTGAAGAAGGTGATGGATCAGTTCCATCCCGACCGCATCCTCATCGAGCCCTCCGGCGTGGGCAAGCTGTCCGATGTGATCCGGGCGGTCCAGGATGTGGCGGAGAACGTGCCGGAGATGCAGCTGGGCTGCGCGGTCACCGTAGCCGATGCGTCCAAGGCGAAGGTTTATCTGAAGAATTTCGGCGAGTTTTACGCCAACCAGGTGCAGTATGCCGGGGCCATCATTCTCAGCCGCACCCAGAAGCTGGACGCTGAAAAGCTGGAGAAGGCGGTGGCCCTGCTGCGGGAGAGGAACGAGAAGGCTCCTATCGTCACCACCCCCTGGGACCAGCTTACCGGCGCGCAGCTTCTCTCCGCCATGGAGAACGGCAACACCCTGGCCGCCGATCTGCTGGCCGAGGAGGAAGAGGACGCCTGTCCCGTCTGCGGCGGGCACCATCACCACCATCACGGCCATGATGAGGACGGCCATGAGTGCGGCTGCCATCATCATGACCACGATGAGCAGGACCACGGCCATGACGGGCACGAGCATCACCATGACCATGAGTGCTGCCATTACCACGATCATGAAGGGCATGACCACCACGACCACGCCCATGAAGACCATGACCACGAATGCTGCCATCACGACCATCACCACCACCATCACCACCACGGCCACGATGCCGATGAGGTGTTTGCCAGCTGGGGCGTGGAGACTACCCGCACCTTCACCGCGGAAAAGCTGGAGAGCATCCTGACCGTCCTGGACAGCGGCAGGTACGGCGCGGTGCTGCGGGCCAAGGGCATTGTCTCCGTCGGGGACGGGACTTGGCTCCACTTCGACTACGTCCCCGAGGAGCACCAGGTCCGCACCGGCCCCGCCGACTACACCGGACGCCTCTGCGTCATTGGCGGCAAGCTGGATGAGGCGGGGCTGAAGGCCCTCTTCGAGGTGTAATATGGCCCAGGAGAAAGTCTATCCCGTCTACCTTATCGCCGGATTCCTGGACAGCGGCAAGACCTCCTTTATCAACGGCATCCTCTCCGATGGCTTCGCCATCAACGACAGGACCCTGCTGCTGTGCTGCGAGGAGGGAGAGGTGGAGTACGACAAAAAGCTGCTGCGCAATGTCACCGTGGTAACGGCGGACAGTCTGGAGCAGCTGACGCCGGAATTCCTGGAGGGGGAACGGAAGAAGTGCCGGGCTTCTCAGATCATTGTGGAATACAATGGCATGTGGCAGATCCAGGATTTCTATGTCAACTCCATGCCCTCCAGCTGGGTGCTCTACCAGATCATTGCCGCGGTGGAAGGCCCTTCCTTTGATATGTACGCAAAGAACATGGCCTCCCTGATGATGGAAAAGCTGCGCAACGCGGACATGATCTGCATCAACCGCTGTACGGATGAGATCTGCGCCTCCCTGCGGCAGAAAAACCTGCGCCTGGTGAACCGCCGGGCGGACATCTACCTGGAGCGGGAGGACGGACAGAGTGAGAACTACATGGACGGCACCGTCTCCGCCTTCGACCTGGAGCAGCCGGTGATCCGGATCTCTGATGAGGATTACGGACTCTGGTACGTGGAGATCATGGACAACCCGGAGATGTACGCCGGCAAGACGGTGACCTACCGGGCCATCATGTGCAAGCCCCCCAAGTACGGGCGGTACTTCACCCCCGGGCGGTTCGCCATGGTCTGCTGCGCGGACGACATGACCTTCCTGGCGCTGGCGTGCATCGGGTACGATGTCAGCAAGATCCCCGAGCGGGCCTGGGTGGAGGTCACGGCGGAGGTGGCCGTGGAGCACTGGGACCCCTACGAGGGGGACGGCCCCGTGCTCCATGTCAAGAGCATCGTCCCCTGCCAGAAGCCGGAAGAAGAAGTCGTACAGATGTAGTGATATGCGGGGCTGGGAGCGGGTGCGGAAACCCTCCGGCCCCGTTTTTTCGGGGAAATGGCAGAAAATTTAAGGTCCGTCCATCATAAAACCATTGTAACCGGACGAAAAGCGTGGTATGATGACTGGGTGCGTGTTTCCGTGGGGCCGTCAGGCCGGGAGCGGAGAAGATTTTTAGATGTAAAGGAAACAAACAAATGAAAAAGACTGTCAGCGGGCTGTTAGCCCTGATCCTTGCCCTCGGCCTGTTCGCAGGCTGTGGAGACCAGACCAAAGCGCCGGATCAGACCGATGATCCCGGCCAGGACCAGACCGATGATCCCGGCCAGGACCAGACCGATGATCCCGGCCAGGACCAGACCGATGCCCCCAGCCGGGAGGGCAATATCTACCAGGACCTCCTGGGCCTTGATCCCAGTGAGACCGTCCTGGAGGATAACGGCAACGGCATCCCGGCGGAGCTGTATGGCTATTGGCTGACCTACTCCTGCAGCTATCTGGAATCCCAGCTGAGCATGATGAATATGTACAGCGGCGGCATGTACAGCGAGCTGATCAACGAGGACGGCACCGTCAAGTGGGACGGAGAGCTGGAGGGCGTCCCTCTGGCCCAGATCGCCAGGGAGCAGACGGAGAGCAACGCCATGTCCTACGTAGTGCTGGAGAACGTATCCGCCGCCCACAACATCACCCTCACCGCTGAGGATAAGGCTGATCTGGAAAAAGAGCGGGCCGCTTACATCGAGCAGATGGGCGGTCAGGAGAGCTTTGAGCAGAACCTGTGGGAGATGGGCGTCAGCGAGGAGAGTTTCGACCGCATCTCCGCCAGCGGATATCTCTACCAGCACCTGCTGGAGCTGGCCCAGGATCCGGACAGCAGCCTCTATCAGGCTCCTGCGGATACGGACGCATATGTGGACCATATCCTGCTGGCGACCAAGGACACCGAGACCAACGAGTCCCTCAGCGAGGAGGAGATCGCGGAAAAGAAGGCCAAGGCCGATGAGCTGCTTGCCCAGCTCCAGGCAGCGGACCCATCGGAGCTGGAGGACCTCTTCACCCAGCTGGCCGGGGAGAACGGCGAGGATCCCGGCCGGGATTCGGCAAACGGCTATCTCATCAACGCGGATACCAGCTTCGTGCAGGAGTTCAAGGACGCGGCTTTCGCCCTCCGGCCCGGTGAGCTCAGCGGCATCGTGGAGAGCGATTATGGATACCACATCCTTCTGCGCAAGGAGCTGACGGAGGACCATCTGATCAGCATCGCGGGGCAGAACCTGGCCAATTACCTGGATGGCCAGCTGGCGGCGGCAATGGAAAGCATGACCCGCAGCGAGAAGCTGGACAGCATCGATGTGGGCAGCTTCTTTACCGCCTACCGCGAGACCATCATGGCTCTGCACCCCGAGCTGAACACGGAAAACCAGACGGAAGGCGCTGAGGACGGCGAGGCGGATGCTGCCGGAGATGACGCAGATCCTGTTACGCCCGGTTCCACGGATGGAACAGCGGAATAACACCATGCCCAGCGGCATCCTGATTATTGACAAACCCGCCGGCTGGACCAGCATGGATGTGTGCGCCAAGCTGCGGGGGATATTGAGAGAGCGCCGGATTGGCCATGGGGGGACGTTGGACCCCATGGCCACCGGCGTATTGCCGGTATTCGTTGGCAGCGCCGCCAAGGCGGTGGAGTTCGCCGAAAAGGGCGATAAGGAGTATGTCGCCGGACTGCGCCTGGGGATGGTCACCAACACCCAGGACACCACCGGCGAAGTTTTGGAGGAGCATCCGGCCCATATGGATCAGGCGGCGCTGGAGGCGGCCCTGTCCCGGTTCACCGGGGACATCGAGCAGATCCCGCCCATGTACTCCGCCATCAAGATCAAGGGCAAAAAACTCTACGAGCTGGCCCGGAAGGGCCAGGAGGTGGAGCGCAAGCCCCGTCCCGTGACCATCCATGCCCTGGAGATCCTGGAGCGGACCGGGGAGGCGGAATATCTGCTGCGCGTGTGGTGCTCCAAGGGCACCTACGTCCGCACCCTCTGCCACGATATCGGACAGGCTCTGGGCTGCGGGGGCTGCATGAGTTCCCTGCGCCGGACCATGGCGGCAGGGTTTACCTTGGCCGATGCGGTAACGCTGGAGCAGGTCCAGGAGCGGGGCGCGGCCCTGCTGCGGCCTGTGGACGGGCTGTTTGCGGCATATCCGGCCTACCGCATTAAAAATCCCGGCCAGGAGCGGTTGTGCCGTAACGGAAGTCCATTGTCAGTCCCCGGATTGATGCCGGGGCAATACCGGGTCTATGGCCGGGAGGGGGAATTCCTCTGCCTGAGCCGGTGGGAGAAAGGACAGCTGCGGTCGGTTAAAAACTTTTTCGGCGGTCAGGGCTGACCGCCAAATGACAGAGGACTTAAATGGAGGTGAGGTAATGCGCCGCGTCATAGCGCTGGGATTTTTCGATGGCATCCATTTGGGCCACCAGGCCCTGCTGCACCGGGCCGTGGAGCGAAGCTGGGAGCGGGGGATGGTTCCCGCCATGTTTACCTTTGACCGCATCCCCCGGGAGCTTGTCACCGGTCTGCCGGTGCCCCTGCTGACCACAGCGGAGGAGCGGCGGTGGGCGGTCCGTGAACTGTTTCCCGGGATGGAGGTGCTCATGGTTCCCTTTGACCGGGCCATGATGACCATGCCCTGGGAGGATTTTGTGACGCTCCTGCTGGAGGAATATCATGCCGGATGGCTGGTGGCGGGCTACGATTTTCATTTTGGACACCAAAACACCGGAACCGCCGATGGGCTGAAAAAGCGGGCGGAACTGCTTGGAATGGGCTGCGATGTGGTCACGGCGGTGACCCTGGACGGGAAAACCGTCAGCTCCACCCATATCCGCTCCCTGCTGGAGCGGGGGGAGACGGAAGAAGCGGCCCGTTTCCTGGGACGGCCCTTCTCTGTTTCCGGGGTCGTGCGCCGCGGGAAACACATCGGC
>CAMWTG010000134.1 GCA_947177115.1 uncultured Clostridia bacterium | reverse complement strand
GATCCGGTGCGGGAGTGCTGCCCGCGTCCATCGACATCGCCGCAGGCCTGCGGGCCGGAGCCCTGACCTCCGCAGGTCGCGCCGGGGCCTTGTCCCGGTCCCGCTCCGTGCACGCCGGGGGCCTGTCCCTGCACCTGCCCATTGCCCCATAAAACACCGCATCGCGGGAAAAGCGCGATCCAATTGACCGGCCAGCGGGAGGGGATGCTCTGGAACCCGGGCTCCCGTCTGCCCTGGCGGCAGCGGATCTGCCTGGGAAAGGATATCCGCTGGAATGAATGTACGCCCGCCCAGATCCTGCTGGATCCCGGAAAGACGTACGCGATCCAATATACGCTGAACGCCTGCGTCACGCCTCCTGCAAAAGGGCCGGGGACCATCCTGCTCAGGCAGTCGTCCTGCGGCGCGTTTACGGATACGCTGCCTCTGCATGTTCCCATGGAAGACCTTGCCTGCGGACCCCGGACCTTGCAGTATGCCGCTGTGCTGTACCCTCGGGCCAAAGGCGGGGCGGAGGTAAGCGTGTCTCTGGCGCTGGAGGCAAGAAATCCGCTGTGTGTGGAGCGGGCCGTGCTGGATGTCGTGGAGCTTTGACCGAATGCCATCCGTCCTGCAGGGGAACGGCATCTTCCCCTGCGGGATGCCGGAAATATCCGGCTGCTGCCGGGAGGAGCAGCCGGTCCGTTCATTTTGGCGCACATTGACTGGCGGATTTTTGTGGATATACACAAAAATCCGCCCTTTCACAAGCGGTCTCGCAAGTGAGTTAGTAAATTCTAACTAAAGAAACAAGTTTTTCGGCAAAGGGGCTTGACAACGGCGGTTAGTTTTAGTAAACTAAAGCCGACACGGAGTTAGAGGTTGCTAACTTCGTAGCAGAGGGAGGCGAAGAAATGATGCCGCTGACAATGGCGAAGCCGGGAGAGACCGTCATGATCCGCAAAATTTCCGGCAGGGACGAGGTGCGCCAGCATCTGGCGGAGCTGGGGTTTGTGGTGGACAGCGATGTAACGGTGGTGAGCGAGATGGCGGGGAATCTGATCGTACAGATAAAGGACAGCCGGATCGCGCTGGACAAGACCATGGCAAACCGGATCATGGTCTAAGATGCTATAATAAGGAGGAGAGCAAATGAAAACGCTGAAGGACGCAAGAGTTGGAGAAACGGTTGTTGTGGCGCGGCTCCACGGGGAAGGTCCTGTGAAGCGCCGCATTATGGACATGGGCATCACCAAAGGCGTGGAGATCTTTGTGCGCAAGGTGGCCCCGCTGGGCGATCCTATGGAATTGAACGTCCGGGGCTATGAACTGTCTGTCCGCAAGGGAGATGCGGAAATGATCGAAGTCCGGTAGTCCGGTCAACCAACGCGGCGGGAGGCCGCTGTTATTTGCGCTTTGCGTTAGCTTTGACTAACATTTTGAAAGGAGAGAATCCATATGGACTTGAAAATTGCCCTGGCAGGCAATCCCAACTGCGGAAAGACGACTTTGTTCAACGCCCTGACCGGCTCCAGCCAGTATGTGGGCAACTGGCCGGGGGTCACGGTAGAGAAGAAGGAGGGCAAGCTGAAGGGCCGCAAGGATGTGGTCATTCAGGATCTGCCCGGCATCTACTCCCTGTCCCCCTATACCCTGGAGGAGGTGGTGGCCCGGAGCTATCTGGTAAAGGAGAAGCCGGACGCCATCCTCAACATTGTGGACGGCACCAATATCGAGCGCAACCTGTACCTCACCACGCAGCTCATTGAGCTGGGCCTGCCCGTAGTAGTCGCGGTGAACATGATCGATCTGGTTCGGAAAAACGGCGATGCCATCGATTTGGCCAAGCTGGGCGGCGCTCTGGGCTGTGAAGTGGTGGAAATGAGCGCGCTCAAGGGGGAGGGCGGCATGGAAGCCGCAGAAAAGGCCGTGTCCCTGGCGCAGCGCCATCAGACGGCCGAGCTGCCCCATGTGTTCACCGGCAGCGTGGAGCACGCTTTGGCCCACATTGAGGAATCCATCCAAGGCAGGGTGGCGGAGGGCTATCTGCGCTGGTATGCCATCAAAATCTTTGAGCGGGACGGGAAGGTGATGGAGGAGCTGGACCTCTCCTCCGACTTGAGAGCCCACCTGGAAGAACATATTGCTGACTGCGAGAGGGAGCTGGACGATGATGCCGAGAGCATTATCACCAACCAGCGGTACGCGTACATCAACTCTGTTGTGACCAGGGCCGTGAAGAAGAAAGCGGCCAAGGGCAGCCTGTCCGTCTCCGACAAGATCGACCAGATCGTCACCAACCGGATTCTGGCCCTGCCCATCTTTGTGGCAGTGATGTTCCTGGTGTACGCCCTCGCTATGGGCGGCTGGGGCATTTCCGTTGGTACCGCCGCCACCGATTGGGCCAATGATGGACTGTTTGGAGACGGCTGGTTCCTCCCCTTCTCCGGTTCGGATGTGGATGGCTACGATGAGGCCGCAGGCGCGTTCGAGGAGGCCTCCGCCATTATCGAGGCATACGAGGCCGGAGAGTCCGAGGCGTATCTCTATGATGCCGATGCTGGCGAGGTCAACGTGCTGGAGGTCACATCGGAAAGCTACGCGGAAGCCCTCAATGTGGAGGAGCCCGATCCTGCCGGCTACGGGACCTGGATCCCCGGCCTGCCTGTACTGATCGAAAACGCCCTGAATGCCATGGGGGTCGGCGGGGCGCTGGCGTCCCTGATCCTGGACGGCATTGTAGGCGGCGTAGGCGCCGTCCTGGGCTTCGTGCCGCAGATGCTGGTGCTGTTCCTGCTGCTGGCCATTCTGGAGGATGTGGGCTATATGGCCCGGATCGCCTTTATCATGGACCGCATTTTCCGCCGCTTCGGTCTGAGCGGCAAGAGCTTCATTCCCATGCTGGTGGCCACCGGCTGCGGCGTCCCCGGCATCATGGCATCCCGGACCATTGAGCAGGACAGGGATCGGAAAATGACCATCATGACCACCGGGTTCGTTCCCTGCGGCGCGAAAATGCCCATCATCGCCCTCTTTGCCGGGGCGCTGTTCGGAGGCTCTGCCCTGGTCGCTGCCTCCGCCTACTTCATCGGCGTGGCTGCTGTAGTGATCTCCGGCATCATGCTGAAGAAATGCAAGGCGTTTGCCGGGGAACCCGCCCCCTTCGTTATGGAGCTGCCCGCCTACCATGCCCCCTCTGCCGGCAATGTCCTGCGCTCCACATGGGAGCGCGGCTGGTCCTTTATCAAGCGGGCGGGGACCATTATCCTCCTGTCCACCATGATCCTCTGGTTCCTCAGTAATTTTGGCTTTAGCGGAAACGGCTTTGGCTGGGTGGAGGACAGCGATGCCTCCCTGCTGGCCTCGGTGGGCAGCGTGATCGCCGTGATCTTTGTCCCGCTGGGCTTTGGCACCTGGCAGGCCGCCGTTGCCACCATCACCGGGCTGATCGCCAAGGAGGAAGTGGTCAGTACCATGCAGGTGTTTTACCCCGGCGACCTGGTCGCCAACATCGCCATGGCCTTTACCGCCGTGTCCGCTTACTCTTTCATGGTGTTCAACCTGTTGTGCGCACCCTGCTTCGCCGCCATGGGAGCGATCAAGCGGGAGATGAACAATGCGAAGTGGACGTGGGCCGCTATCGGCTATATGTGCGGGTTTGCCTATGTGACCGCCCTGATCGTCTACCAGATCGGCGGACTGCTTACCGGTACGGTGGGATTCGGCCCGTGGACGGTCGTTGCCCTGGCCGCGCTGGCTGCAATCATCTGCCTGCTGGTCCGCAAGGGCTATCAGGGAGAGGAGCGGTCCCGGCAGCTGAGTTCTGTAGCCGCCGCCGCGAAATGATCGGTGGGCTTATGGCGATCATCTGAATTTATGACCCGGTGTGGGGGCGGATCATATCCGCCCCCACAGGATTACGGGTGCATGCCGGCAGAGCGGGCGGGTGATCCCCGCCCCTGCCGGCATCTTTCCTTTTGCTGCTTTTCACGCTTACCGGCTACAACTTTTGCCGCCGGGAGCGGATCCGCACATCCCAGAGAATCCTGCCGCAGCAGGAATCAATGACCTCCGGCAAAACGCCGTCTGTGCCGGCGTGTCCGTACAGCCAGGAGGAAATCGCGGCCGCAGCCTCCCGGGTGCGTTCCTCTGCCGGCAGCAGGCGCGCTGTGACATATTCCACATAGTTCCCGTCAATATACGCCGGTATCTCCTGATGCCGGGTTTCATAGCTGGTCTCCGGATAATATCCCATCAGGAACAGTACATTGAACAGGGCATAAAACCAGCGCCCGTTCCACCGGGAGACCGGTTCCCGGCCAAAGACCTCCCGCATGATCCGCTCATGGAGCCGGTTGTGCTCGTAAAGGTGGGTGATGCTGCAGCAAAAGCCCCGGCTCATCTCCATGGACTTTACCAACCCCTCCATATTGTGAATGGCTGGGGTTATGGAGCTGAACACCAGATCGAAAGCCTTCCGGTACCCCTCCCGGTCGATGTCCAGGGTCTGAAAATCACAGACGCGGAGCATCGCGTTGGTCAGTCCCTGGCTCCGGATGTGTTCCATGCCGTAGGCCGCCATTTTTTCCGATATGTCCAGCCCGATCACCCGGCGGGCCTTTCGGGCGAAAGCGGCGGCAAAACGTCCCGGGCCGCAGCCGATGTCGGCGACATCACAGCCGCTGTGCAGGACGCCCCTCTGCTCCAGGAATGCAATGGCGCTGGTGATACGTCCGTCATCCTTGCGCTTTTTGGCGCGTTCGCTTTCCCAGCTGTCCGCCCGCCGGTCCCACTCCCGGGCGGAGCAGACGGGCGGGCGGTCCAGAAGGGAAATGAAATGGTCCAGATCCGCGGGATCGAATGGGGACCGGCAGGCATCCGGAAATTGGTCAAACGCCGTCATTCGCCCCTCCTGTCCGGACAGCCGCCAAGTTGTTCCCGCACAAAACGCAGTACTTCATCATAAAGCGCGTCCCGGTTTTCCCGCGTGATATGGAAACACCGGCACTTCGGATGGGACCGCACGGCCTCCAGAAAGGGAAGATCCTTGTCCTTCACTGCGGCAATGACCAGGGTATCTCCGTCCAGCCGGGACAGCACCGCATCACAGAACGCCTTTTCCCGGGATTCCATGAAGCCCAGTTCATCAAAGAGGAGCACCGCCCCTGCCGGGACCGGGCGGAGCAGCACAGGCGCAAAGCGGTCAAAGGCGCCGGGCCGGGTGTCAAAGCGTCCGGCCTTGCAGCGGCCCAACAGATTTTCCTCCGTACGGCGGCGCGGCTCGCCTACGGGGTAGATATAGGTGGGGGAGCCCAGCGCATCGTCCGCTGGGGCGGTTTCTTTTTTTGTCTCAAAGCCGCAGACAGGGCGGTCCAGCTCCTGCAACAAGCGGCGGATCAGCGTACTTTTTCCTACGCCGCGGGAACCAACGATCAAGGCGTGCGTCATATGCTGTCCCTCCTGTTTTGTTGTTTGACCGGCAGGCAGACGGACCGCTCCGTTCCGTACCGGTCCCGGACGGTCACAACGTCCATGGGGATGCCGTATGCCAGTTCCAGGTTTTCCGGTGTGATGATGTCTCCCGGAGAGCCGAAGCCAACCACACAGCCCTCCTTCATCAAAAGGACCTTGCTGCCGGTGGAGGCGGGATGCTCCGGGCTGTGGGTGGACAGCACCACGCAGTAGCCCTTTGCCGCCAGGTCCGCCACCACCTCCATCAAAAGCTGGTGATTGGCATAGTCCAGGCTGGCCTCCGGCTCGTCCATGACGAACACCTTGGCCGATTGGCAGATCGCCCGGGCAATCAGAGCCAATTGCCGCTGCCCGCCGCTGAGGGCGGTGTATTTCCGGTTTGCCAGGTGGAGAGCGTTCACCTTCTCCAGGGCGGCAAAAGCGGCTTCGCGGTCAACGGATTTGGGCGCATCGAATGGGGAAAAATGGGCCGCCCGGCCCATGACGACCACATCCAGCACCGTATAGGAGAAAATAGGCGTATGGTGCTGCGGAATGTAGGCGATCAGATTTGCCAGCTCTCTGGGGGTGAGGCGCGATGTTTCGCGGCCATCGATGCGGATGCGTCCGCCGCGCAGCGGGAGGGAACCCAGCAGCAGCCGGAACAGGGTGGTCTTGCCGCAGCCGTTAGGTCCCAGCAGGCAGAGAATATCCCCCCTGCCGGCGCGGCAGCTGACGCCCTTGACCACGTCCGCGCCTCCATAGCCGCCCCGGACGTCCTGAAGCTCCAGCAGCATGGTTCACGCCTCCCTTCTCTTGATGATCAGCCAGACAAAAAAGGGCGCGCCCATGACGGCGGTCACCACGCCGATCGGCAGCTCCATAGCCAGGATAGACCGCGCCAGATCGTCCATGAGCAGCAGATAGGCCGCGCCCATCATGGCGCTGGCGGGGATGAGGCGGCTATAGTCCGCCCCTGTCAGGGCCCGGGCCATATGGGGGATCATCAGCCCCACCCAGCCGATAAGCCCGCCCAGACACACGGCTGCCGCGCTGAGCAGCGTGGAGGCGGCAATGAATACCAGCCGGTCCCGGCGCACATTGATACCCAGGCTCCTGGCCTCCTCCTCATCAAGTGTGAGCAGGTTGACCCGCCAGCGCAGGAGCAGAATGACCGCCAGTCCGATGGCCATCGGCACGGCGCTCCAGCGGAGGGCGTCCATGTCCGTTTTGGTCAGGCTGCCCATGAGCCAGAAGGTGATCTGCTGCAGGACATCGTTGGGATCGGCGATATATTTGATCATCGTGACCCCGGCATTGCACAGGGCCATCATCATGGAGCCCACAAGGATCATGCTCAGGGTCTGGGAATGGGCCGACCTGCGGCTGATCAGACAGGATGCCGACACCGCCGCTACGCCGCCCAGAAAGGCGGCCAGCTGGACCGTCCCGTTGGATGCCCCGCAGAGAATGGCGAAGGCCGCCCCCAGGCTGGCTCCGGAGGACACGCCGAGAATGTCCGGAGAGACCAGGGGATTGCGGAAGATCCCCTGATAAGCGGCTCCCGCCACCGACAGGGAGGCCCCGATCAGGACCGCCGACAGAATGCGGGGCAGGCGGATGTTCCAGAAGATCGTCACCGCCTGGGGCAGGACGTCCCCCCGCCAGCCGAGCCGGCTGAGAAAGGCCTGCACGACCTGAAGGGGGGTCAGCGGATAGTAGCCCACCCAGAAGGAGAACAGAACGGCGGCGATCAGGAACGCCAGCATTCCCAGCATCAGCAGCCGGTACCGCCGGCGCTGGAGGGCCTCGTTTTGAATTTCAACATGTTCCTGCGGCATAGACGCCCCGCTTTCGTTTTTTCTTGACAGACGATGGTAAGCAGTGCTATGATGCAAACATCGTTATATTTTTAAAAACAATTCGCTTCTCAAAATATAGCATACATAGCCGCTGCTGTCAATGCATAACGGCGGAGAGGGAGTGTCCAAACACGCAGTTAAAGGAAGTCAAAAACAGAAAAGGGGACAGAA
>CAMWTG010000133.1 GCA_947177115.1 uncultured Clostridia bacterium | reverse complement strand
TCTATGCTTTCCGCCCTCTTGCGGCCTGACTATCTGCTGGAAGTCATTCAGTTTTATGAGACGGGCATGAGGATACCCGCTCTGCTTGTTGACTTTACAAGAATAAAGTGTTAAAGTAATGATGTAAGGCGTCACAAGAAAGCGGTATGATGGGGGGATATGATATGAAGGCAAAGCGATTGCTGGCGGCCCTGCTGGCGTTGGCGCTGGGATTAACGGCGTGCGGGAAGGAAGACAGGACGGCGGATCTGGCCTTCCAGACCGCGCCCTACTACATTCAGGAGGAGATGCCTCTGCCAGTGGGGAGCGGGGAGATGGTGGGCTGCTGTACCGATGGGACAAGCAACTGGTATCTGGCGATCCCCGGAGAAGGTGAAGTGCCGGTCCTCTGCCGCGTGCCGCTGGACGGCGGGGAGGCGGAGGTCCTGACGGAGTATCAGGCCCCGATAGAGAGCGGCCAGCCTGCGGTGGGATATGTAGGTCCCATTCTGGGCGGAGACGGGAAGCTGTGGGTGTGGGAGCAGTTTTTTATCTCGCAGGCGGAGCTTCCTGACGGCTCCAGCGCTGAAGTTGGCGAGAAGTTTCGTATGCGGCAGCTGGACCCCGGCACCGGCGGGGAACTGAACAAGGTGGACATCACCGCCGCCATGAAGGATATGAGCCTGCTGACGCTGAACGGCATGGTGGTGGACGAGGCGGGGACTATCTTCCTGGCAGACCAGAAGCATGTAGCTGCCATTGACGGCCAGGGACAGACTCTATATACCTTGAAAGCGAGACTGCCAGACGGATTTTTCTCCGCTGGCGCGAGCGGGACGCTGGTCCTGCTGCCGGACAGGACTGTCGGCGTCCTCACCACGCAGTCTGAGGACGAGAGGATCGTGCGGACGCTCGACCGGGAGGCAGGGGACTGGGCCGAAAAGGAATACTCCATACACAAAAATGTCGATCGCATTTACCCCGGCAGCGGCGAGTGTGCATTCTATTACATCAACGACAATACCGTCTACGGCATTGTCCCCGGGGAGAAGCTCCCCCTGCGGCTGCTGCCCTGGTCCAACGCCCAGCTGGACAATCCCAGTTCGGTGGCGTGCTTTGCCCTGCTGGAGGGGGGACAGGCCGTGATCCTCTCCAGCGTCCACGAGCCAGGTACGGGCCAATATGACGACTCGATTCAGGTCGTGCAGCTCCTGCCCACAGAGGAGGCTCCAGAGGGTGCGAAGGTGCGACTGGTCTACGGTGCTATCGGGATTGATACCTACGGCATCCAAGAAAAGATCGCGAAGTTCAATCAGGGAAACAAGGATTACTATATTGAATACCGGGACTACTCTGAGGGGATGATGGGCTGGCACGGCGGGAAAAACACGCCGGTCTATCAGGACGCGTTGGCCCGGCTGTACGGGGAGATCGCTGCGGGGCGCTGCCCCGATATCCTGGATGAGAGCATCCCGCTGGACACATTGGCCAAGCGGGGGATGCTGGAGGACCTGTGGCCCTGGATCGACAGCGACCCGGACATCAGCCGGGACGGGCTGATGGTCCATGTGCTGGAGTGTCTGGAGGTGGACGGAAAGCTGCCTCAGGTGTGCGCCGCCTTCGAGATCGAGACCGCCGTGGCCAGCGCAGCTGTGGCAGGAGACAGGACCAGCTGGACCATGGAGGAGATGCTGGACGCCTTCGGTGGCGAGATGCCGGTATTTTACACCGCGCAGGAGATCAAAGATAACTTCCTTCTTCCGGTGTTCTACCGGTTTGACAGGAAATCCGTCCTGTACGATCTGGTCAACATGAATCTGAGCCGCTTTGTTGACATGGAGAGCGGCGAGTGTTCTTTTGACAGCGAGGATTTCAAGTCCCTGCTTCAGTTTGTTGGCAGCGGAGCGGAGGTGGCGGAGTCAGACGTGGATTGGGACAGCGGGTGGATGCTGCACGACTATGGATTCACCAGCAGCAATGCGTTGGCCGCAAGCGGCATGGAGCAGTGCCGGGTGCTCCCATGGGAGGGCAAGCCGGTCCTCTACGCGCGGACGCTGTCGGAACTCAAGGACCTGGTGATCGATGATGTGCTGTTCGGCGGCCGGGAGTCGCTGGCAGATTACAGGCAGCGGCTTTGGGACGCGGGGGTCATTTTCAACCGGGATATCACGGCCCCCATCTACGGCGTTATGACTGAGCAGCATTTTGTTAGTACACTCTATTGGAATGATGACAGTCATCCGGACTGGTATGAGAATGGCGCCATGGATATTGAGTGCGCGTTGCGTGGCGGAGGATACGGGAGAGCGTCTTTAGCCGCGGACTGCGTGAGCGGAGGACAGGACAGAAAGGTCTATGCCTCCTATGTGGGATTCCCCTCAGCCAGCGGTACAGGCAGTAGCTTCAAACTCTGGCAGAGCATGGCCATTTCCGCTTCCTGCCAGGCGAAGGAAGGGGCGTGGTCCTTTGTGCGCCGTCAGTTGCTTCCGTATGCTAATGTGACCGGATTCTGGACAGCGACCGGCCTACCTTCGCATTTTACCGGCTTTGCGATCAATAAGGAGACCTTTGAGGAGCGAATGTGGATAGGGATGGAATACTGGACGGACCCGTATACCGGGGAGGTTTTCAAGGACGCGAACGGAGACCCGGTGGAGTTCTCGCCATGCGGCATCGGCGTAGGTTACCCCGAGGACGTTGTCCTGCTGGCCTATCTCCTCACCCCCAGTGAGGCGCAGATGGACCGGTTCTGGAAGCTCTATGAGTCCACGGAGCAGATCACGGGCAGGAACGATGCCCTGCTGGACATTGTCATGGAGCAGGCGGACGTGTATTTTGCCGGGGACAAGAGCCTGGAGGAGACAGTGCAGCTGATCCAGAACCGGGCGAAGCTATATGTGAATGAGAACCGGTAGCGGACAAAACCGGCCCCTGCCCGGTCCGCCTCTGCGAAGATTGCTAAAAAATCCATCTCTTGAAAAATAGGACTGTACAAATCAGACAAAAAATGGTATACTAGTGCTACCCTCAAAGGAGAACCATGAAAGGAGCGATCGTATGAAGTTCACATTTACCTGCAAAAAGGTATCCCTCAACGATTCCATCAAGGAGTACGCCGAGAAGAAAATCTCCAAGCTGGACCGCTATTTCAGGGAGGATGCCAGCGCGCTTGTGACCTTCGCGGTGGAAAAGGGCCATCGCTGCGTTGTTGAAATCACCATCCGCAGCGGCAGCACCCTCTTCCGCGCCCAGGAGGATTCCAGAGACGGCGACATGCGAGGCGCCATTGACGCCGCCTGCTCCACCATTGACCGCCAGATCCGCAAGAACAAGACCCGCCTCTCCAAGCGCCTGCGTCAGGAGGCCCTGGCTCCCGCCGTCCCCGCCGAGTTTGATGTCAGCGAAGAAACCGAGTTTCAGGTGGTCCGCACCAAGCATGTGGCCGTCAAGCCCATGAGCGAGGACGAGGCGATTTTGCAGATGAATCTGCTGGATCACGACTTTTTCGTTTACCGCAATACCGATGATGTGATCAGCATTGTCTACCGCCGGAAGAACGGTGGTTACGGCTTGCTGGAGACAGACGGGATTGAGGAGTAAATTTCTTAGACCATCCCCTGAATACGGCAAAGGTTCTCAGAAAACGACAAAAGCTCCTATGGACAAAGGGGCTTGCCTGATGTATTATAGGTTATGGAAGCTTTCCAATATCCCACCCGCCTGGGCCGCTGTCGAGAGGCAGCGGCTCCTTCTTATTTTCTGCATTGCCCACCGCTGCATGCGGGAGGCTTTATAGTTGACACACTCGAAAATCGGTAAAGTTCGGCGATTAAAATGTGGTGTGGACTGCGTTGTCGTCCTTGGCAGGCGTCAGCCCGCCTGCGTTCTCCGCCTTGCCACACCGCATTTTCCTCCGCCTCCTTTTTACCGATTCTCAAGTGTGTCGACTATACAAAATTTCCCCCTGTCCGAAACTCATCGTTTCGAACAGGGGGGATGACATTGTAATTTATTGTGGCAGAGCCCTTCCGCTGGGGCCGTTCCGTTCTCCGCGAAGATGGAACTGGTTGGTCTGGGCTTCCAGCAGCCGGACCTGATGGAACAGCTCGGCGCTGACAGCGGCAGACTCCTCGCTGCTGGCGGAGTTGGACTGAACAACGGCGGAAATCTGACCGATTCCCTCCGCTACTTGGGCAATAGAGGTGGCTTCGCCTTCGATGGCGCTGGCAATCTCACCAATGCCGCTGTTGGATTGGATGACCAGCTCCAGGGTCTTGCCCAGACTCTCAGATACTTCGCCCACAATGTGACGGCCTTTCTTGGTGGCCTGCACGGAATTCTCAATCAGGTCCTTTGTAGCTTTGGCGGCCTGGTCGGACTGGGCAGCCAGAGAACGGACTTCATCGGCTACCACAGCGAAGCCCTTGCCGGCAGAGCCAGCCCGGGCGGCCTCCACGGCGGCGTTCAAAGCCAGAATGTTGGTCTGGAAAGCAATATTTTCAATGGTAGCAATGATCTTATCGATCTGCTGGGAGGCGTGCGTAATATCCTCCATAGCGGAAACCATCTGCTCCATCTGCTGGCTGCTGAGCTGGACCTGTTCGCTGGTCAGGCGCGCATTCTGCTGCGCGATTCCGGCAACATGGACATTGGACTGAGCCGTACTACGCAGATCTTCCAGCGTGGCCTGCAGCTCCTCTACGGCGCTGGCCTGCTCCGTGGCGCCCTGGGCCAGATTCTGCGCACCGCTGGACAGAGATTCCGCATGGCCGGATACCTGCTGCTCCGCCTGCCGGATATTGGCAAAGGCCAGGGAGATGTTATCGGTAAAGCTTTCAATCGATGCCTCAATGGACTGGAAATCGCCGATAAAGGGAGCGGAGGTATGTACGTCAAACTCCCCTTGGGAGAGCCGTCCCATAATGCGGTTGATGTCCGCCACATAGCTGTTGATCCGCCCCATGGACTGCTCCAGATTATTTGCGAGAGTACCCATTTCGTTTTTGGCCGTGATCCCCAGCTCCAGATCCAGCCTGCCCTCATGGAGAGGCCGGCAGCGCTCATTGATCTGAATAATAGGCTTAACGACATAATTGAGTACGTAAATGACCAGGCTGATCAGGCAGATCAGCGCCAGGGACAGGCCTATGATGGAGGTGCCATGCATGATGGCGATAATGCTGCCCATCTGTTCCACGCTCTTGTCGTTTGCCTCGCCCAGCAGGGCCACCACCTGATCCAGCTTGCCCACCAGCGTATTCAGGTTGCTCTGGATGGTATCCTGATAATAAAGGCGAGCCTCTACAGGTTTCGTCTCCTTCAGCTCCAGCACGTAGATGGCGGATTCATGGAGCTCCTTATGAAGGGGCTCCAGTTCAGAACGCAGGGAGAGGATGGCCGGGTCCGTGGTGCCTGCCTCACCGTAGATCCATTGGCCCAGCACACAGGTGTCTGGCGTGGTGCTGCCGGTAAACTCGGTGTTGGCGTACAGGGCGTTGCTGAGGTTGCTGGACCATTTGTAGTGGGCGGTTTCCGCCTGATGGCAGCGGTCCAGCAGATCGTTGGCCTGCTCATTGGCTTCCTGCGCCCGATCCATACGGATGATACTGATGGTGATCATCCCGCTGAACAGGAGGACAGAGGCCAAAGCGGCGGCTACCCGAATCCAAACGCTTCTCTTGATACTTTTGCCCATAATAAATTCCCTCGTCTTTCTTCGCTATTCCAACAGCGAGTGAAGTGGTACTTCTATCATACACCATTTTCCTAAATCTTTCAATGGCTTTTTTGTTCGCAAATCAATTAAAATGCCGTTTGGGAAAATTTGGGACACTGATATGGGAAAGGGCGCCGCCTGCCGGGCGGCGTCTGAACGCTGCGGCGGCTCCGCCGCTCATCCCATAAAAGCGATTGATCCAACACAGACGAATTTGTGTCAGGCGGAGTATTATCCAATATCCGGTTCATCCGATAAAATAATATAGTCCGCCGTTTTTCCCTCGGTCTCAAAGAGAACGATCTCATTTTCCCCAAGCCGGAGCAGCGGCGCGGGAATGTACAGCCGCCTCTGCGGCCCAAGCTCCCAGAACCGGCCAATGTGAAAACCATTGACAAAAGCACAGCCCTTTCCCCAGCCGGAAAAGTCCAGGAACGTATCTCCAAGGGTTTCCGCAGAGAAGGTGAAGCGGTAAAATCCCGGCAGACCTTCCCGATACGTTTTTGAGAACGCCACCCGGTCAATGCGGTCCAGAGGCAGCGGGTATTGCAGCCAGCCGGTGTGCCAATGTCCGTTAACCAATACGCCCTGGTCAATGCCCTTGCGCTGCTCCTCCAGCCGGGGACCATAGTTGACCCGGCCCATGTTCTCCACTAGGATGTCCAGCGCCGCGCCCTTCTCAAAGGGAACATCCAATGCCCGTTCCTCCAGCAGTTCCCGGTCGTAAAGGGTAGCCGCCGGTTTTCCGGCTACAAAGATCTGGGCCCGGTCGTTTGCCCTGCACAGCCGGATTCTTTCCAGCCGCTCCTCCGTGTCCAGCGCGGTGCGGTAGAGGATATAGCCGTAACTCTGCCCCAGCCGTTCCATAGACCGGGGAAAGACGGAGGGGACCGGTTCGCTCAGATCCTCCAGCACGGAAAAAAGACTTACCCGGCCTTGCACCGGCAGCGCGCCGTAGGCCCTCCGGTGAATCGCTGCGGACAAATTCACCTCGGGGATGGTCCGGAACCGGGAGATGATCTCCTGATACCGCCGGTATTTTTCCGTGATCTGCCCGTCCTCTGTCAGCACGCCGTCATAGTCGTAGCTGGTCACATCCGGGGTCAGTTTGCCATAGTAGTTGGAGCCGTTCATAAAACCGAAGTTGGTGCCGCCATGGAACATGTAAAGATTTACATGCCCCAATTCCAGCATTTTTTCCAGATCCCCGGCGGAGCGTTCCAGGTCTCCTGTCATATGTTTGCCGCTGCCCCAGTGATCGAACCAGCCGATCCAGAACTCCATGCACATCAGCGGCCCGCCGGGACGGTAGGCCTTCAGGATCTGAAATTGCTCCTCCGTCCGGGAACCGAAGTTGACAGTAGGCGTCACATCCTCAAGAGTTCCGCCGTTCAGGCTCTCCGGCACAGGCCCATCGGAGGTCACCAGGGGGACGGTAATGCCGCCCTCCCGCAGCAGGTCCCTCAGACGGCCCAGATAGGCCTTGTCGTTGCTGTAGGAGCCGTATTCATTCTCCACCTGCATCAGAATCACCGGGCCGCCCCGGTCGATCTGCAGAGGGACCAGGACCTGGAGCAGCGTCCGGTAGTAGTCCTCCACATGGGCCAGAAAGGCGGGACAGGAGGTCCGGAACCGTATCTCTTCTTCTGCCAGCAGCCAGGCCGGCAGTCCGCCCAATTCCCACTCCGCGCAGATATAGGGGGAAGGGCGGAGGATCACGTACAGCCCCAGCTCCTGGGCGGTACGGACAAAGCGGGATACGTCCAGCATCCCGTCAAAGCAGAACCTGCCTTTTTCCGGCTCGTGCATATTCCACGGGATGTAAGTCTCCACCGTGTTGCAGCCAAAGGCTTTCAGTTTTTCCAGGCGGTCCCGCCAATATTCCGGGACTACGCGGAAATAGTGAAT
>CAMWTG010000132.1 GCA_947177115.1 uncultured Clostridia bacterium | reverse complement strand
CTACGCGGAAATAGTGAATGGCGCCGGAGATGATCTGGAAGGGCTCACCGTCCAGATAAAAGTTGTCTCTTACCTCAAATCGCATATTTTGATCTCCATTTTACCTCGCGGAAAGGAGGTTAGTCCATGTTTGGAAAAAGGAAAAAACGGACGCGGCCGGACTTTGACACAGCCGGCAAGATCCCCGTGATCCGGTCCAGCATCTGTACCGGGGAACAGGTGGCGGGATTCCGGGACGAAGCCAGCGGAAGATTCCAGGAAGTGATGCTGCTCCGCAGCGGCGAAGACCTACGGGAGTTTTTGGAACTGTACGGCATCAGGGAAACGGAAATCAAGCGGGAGTGGTAATCCTCCCGCTCTCAATTATACCGGTTCTGGGCCTCACCCACGCCCTTTTCCATGACGCACAGGGCGGCGTCCACCGCCCGGGAGACCGCTTCGTCCACCGTCTTTTTTTCCTGGGGAGTAAAATGCCCGATGACCCAGTCGATCATCTCATGCTCCGGGTGGGCGGGCGCGCCCACGCCAACGCGGACCCGCGGGAACTGGTCGGTGCCCAGGTGGGCAATGATGTTTTTCAGTCCATTGTGGCCCCCGGCGCTGCCGCCGGCGCGGATGCGGAGCTTTCCCAGGGGAAGGGCCACATCGTCTGAAATGACCAGCACCCGGTCTGGGGGAATTTTGTAAAACCCTCCCGCCAGCTTCACCGCCTCTCCGCTGAGGTTCATGTAGGTCTGGGGCTTGATCACCAGCACCCGCTGGTTTTCCACCCTGACCTCGCCGGTCAGGGCCCGGTAGCGGAGCTTGTTGATCTTAACGCCCTCCCGGCGGGCCAGCTCATCGGCGGCCATAAAGCCGATATTATGGCGGGTGGTTTCGTAGTCTTTGCCCGGGTTTCCCAGGCAGACCAGGAGCCATTGGTAGTTTGAGCTAAACATGGTGTCCTTTCCTTGCCGTCCTCCGGCGGCAAACGAAGTTGTTCTTTTTAGCATTTGTTCTTGCATGCGGCGGAAAACGCAGCAGGAGCGCCCCTGCCGGGACGCTCCTGCCCGCGTATCAGATCCAAAGCTTGGATACGGAGATCTCTTGATAGATCCGTTCAATGGCTTCCGCGAACATGGGCGCCACCGTTAAGTATTTGATCTTGCCGGAAAGGGAAGGGTCGATGCCGGCAATGGTGTCAAGGAAGGCCAGCTCCTTGATGACGCTTTCGTTAATCCGGTCGATAGCGGGGCCGGAAAGCACTCCGTGGGACGCGCAGGCATAGACATTCCTGGCTCCCCCGACCTCCACGATCGCTTTGGCCGCGTTGCACAGGCTGCCCGCCGTGTCCACCATGTCGTCATAGAGGATGCAGTCCCTGCCTTCTACATCGCCGATGACGTTCATCACCTCGCACTGATTGGCTTTCTGCCGCCGTTTGTCCACGATAGCCAGATTCATGTGCAGCTTCTGCGCAAAGGCTCGGGCCCGGGACACGGAGCCTACATCGGGAGAGACTACGATCATCTCCTCACATTTTTCTCCGAATTTTTTGGCATAGTAGTCCACAAAAATAGGGTTGCCCAGAAGATTGTCCACCGGGATATCAAAGAAGCCCTGGATCTGGGCGGCATGGAGGTCCAGAGTCAGCACCCGGTCCGCGCCGGCGGCGGTGAGCATGTTGGCAACCAGCTTGGCGGAGATGGGGTCGCGGGCCTTGGTCTTGCGGTCCTGGCGGGCATAGCCGAAGTAGGGGATCACTGCCGTGATGCGGCCGGCAGAGGCCCGCTTCATGGCATCGATCATGATAAGAAGTTCCATCAGATGGTCGTTGACGGGACTGCTGGTGGATTGGACCAGGAATACGTCGGAGCCGCGGACGGACTCATAAATGGAGGCGCAGACCTCGCCATCGGCAAAATGACTGATCTCAGAGTGGCCCAGCTGGATGCCGATCAGGCGGCAGATATCCTTTGCCAGGGCGGGATTCGAGTTGCCGCTGAATACCTTCATGTCTTTCCCATGTGAAATCATTTCCAACATCCTCTTTTCATCAATAATCATCGTTTTGTGGAGCAGACTGTCAGGGTGCGGGGATAAATACGGGCTCTTAGAAGCCGTATTCATAGGCGGGGGATGCCGAATGGACGGGGGATTTTCGCGCCGGTCAAGGCAAATTTTCGCAGGAATACGTGCTTACGCAATAACCGCATCGAGCGGTCATACGCAAAATCCAGAATGTACTGCAAGAAAATTTAACGAAGAGCGATGCGAAAGGACCCGCTCAGACGGCGTTCAACGCCTGCAAATACAGCTTTTTACTTCTTCTTGTTCAACTCCCGCCGGGTTTTGGCCCAGCCGGGCTTGTTCTCCTGGCGCACCCGGGAGATGGCTAAGGCATCGGGTTCCACGTCCTTGGTCACCGTTGTGCCGGCGGCAATATAAGCGCCGTCCCCAATGGCGACCGGGGGTACCAGGTTGGTATTGCATCCGATGAAAGCGCCATCGCCGATGACGGTGCGGTGCTTCCGGAAACCATCATAGTTGGAGGTAATGGTGCCGCAGCCAAAGTTCACCCCCGCCCCGACATCGGCATCGCCTACATATGTCAGATGGCTCATTTTCGTACCGGCGCCAAAGACCGCGTTTTTGATCTCCACATAAGCGCCGACCTTGCACCCATCGCCTACCTGGCAATGGGGCCGGATATGGGCATAGGGTCCCACGTGGACCTCCCGGCCCAGGACGCTCTCATAGACCTGGGAGGCGTTGACTATGCAGCCGCTGCCGATCTCGCAGTCCGTGATCATGGCGTTGGGGCCGATCTCGCAGTCCTCTCCGATCACCGTGTTCCCCCGCAGGATGGTCCCCGGCAGCAGCACGGTGCCCGCGCCGATGGTCACCCGGGGATCAATGTAGGTGTTGGCGGGATCAAGGACTTTCACGCCGGTGCGCTGGTGGAACATGGCGATCTCCTCCTTGGCCGCCTGCTGGAGGCGGACCAGCTCGGGGATAGTGCGGAAGGAGAGCATCATGCTGCCCACAGGCATGACGGCCTCATGGACCTCTTCGATCCAGC
This sequence comes from uncultured Clostridia bacterium, assembly GCA_947177115.1. Taxonomy (GTDB): domain Bacteria; phylum Bacillota; class Clostridia; order Oscillospirales; family Oscillospiraceae; genus Pelethomonas. The sequence goes on along the minus strand of CAMWTG010000132.1, from coordinate 4,551 downwards.
AGCCCCGTGCAAACTCGGCGATGTCCCGCTGATAGTCCTCCTCGGTGCCCGCCACGGCAGCGGCCTGTCCGGGGAAACAGGCGGTAACCTCATCAATAAACTCCCCATCGCAGATAACAAAAAACCTCCGGACGCCTTTTTTCAGCCAGGCGCGCATACACCAGGTCAGGATAGGGCAAAATAGCGCGTCTTGCAGCATCAGGGGTTTTCCGTTATAGGTCTTGGCAGTGTCTTCCGTTAAAAAGATGACGATGCACTTCTTGTTGTCCATAGAACAAGCCCCCCTTCTCACAGTTGCTTCTATTATATCAGATGCGGCCATTTATGCAAGGGAAATTTTCCATTCTGAAAAAAATTTTCATATATGGGGCTATTTGCACAAGGTTTTGTTCCTTTTTTGGGGAAAATTGTATAGTTTCATGGGGCAGCCAATTACGGGACCGGCATTTTGGTAAATTTTCCGAAAGAAATTCTTGGATAATGCTTGAATTCAGCAGGGATTTGTTTTACAATGTCTCTGTTAAATTTAAGACGGACAAAAGTGGGCCCGTCGGGAAGGCGGGAGAAGGGTCATGCTGAATATTGTTCTGGTGGAGCCGGAGATCCCACCCAACTGCGGCAACATCGCCCGCACCTGCGCCGCCACCGGCAGCAGGCTGCACCTGGTGGAGCCATTGGGGTTTGACGTATCGGACCGGGCGGTGAAGCGGGCGGGGCTGGATTACTGGCATCTGGTGGAAGTAACGGTATGGGCCTCCCTTGGCGAGCTGTTTACCGCCCACCCGGAGGCGGGAGGCGACCTGTGGCTGGCCACCACCAAGGCCCCTCAGGACTACAGCGAGGCCCGGTTTTCCCCGGACTGCTGGCTCTTTTTTGGCAAGGAGACGGCAGGGCTGCCCCCGGACTTCCGGGAGCGGTACCGGGACCGGTGCATCCGTATCCCCATGGTGGACGAGGCCAGAAGCCTGAATCTGGCCAATTCCGCCGCCGTCCTCATCTATGAAGCCCTCCGGCAGAACCGGTTTCCTGGTTTGCTGGGCGTGGGGGAGATGGGGGCGGGCAGCGGCATGGACAGTCTTTTTTCCAAAGCGTGAGGCGCAGGGTCCCTGCGGCTTTTTGCTGCCCTCCATACCGCTGCCATGGTAACAACGCCAATCAAACCAAATTTTCAGTTAAGTACGTTTGAAAGGAGCTGCATCGCACATGAATTACAACAAAAAAACAGTCAAGGATGTTGACGTCAAGGGCAAGAAGGTCTTGCTCCGCTGTGATTTCAACGTCCCCCAGGACAAGGCCACCGGCGCCATCACGGATGATAAGCGCATCCGGGCGGCCCTGCCCACCATCCAGTACCTGCTGGACCAGGGCGCGGCGGTGATCGCCTGCTCCCATTTGGGCAAGCCCAAGAACGGCCCCGAGGAGAAGTTCAGCCTCAAGCCTGTGGCCGCGCGGCTGAGCGAGCTGGCAGGCAAGGATGTCATTATGGCCGCCGATGTGGTGGGCCCCGATGCCCAGGCCAAGGCCGCCGCGCTCCAGCCCGGCCAGATCCTCCTGCTGGAGAACACCCGCTTTGAAAAGGGCGAGACCAAGAACGATCCCGAGCTGGCCAAGGCCATGGCGGCCATGGCGGAGATCTATGTATCCGATGCCTTCGGCGCGGTACACCGGGCGCATGCCTCCACCGCCGGCGTGGCGGCTTATCTGCCCGCCGTCAGCGGCTTCCTCATTGAGAAGGAGCTGGAGATCATGGGCGGCGCGCTGGCTGATCCCAAGCGGCCCCTAGTGGCCATCCTGGGCGGCAGCAAGGTGTCCTCCAAGATCGGCGTCATCAACCACCTGCTGGACATTGCCGACATGATTATCATCGGCGGCGGCATGGCCTATACCTTTGCCAAGGCCCAGGGCGGCAGCGTGGGTACCAGCCTGCTGGAGGCCGACTGGCTGGACTACTGCAATGAGATGATCGCCAAGGCCAAGGAGAAGGGCGTAAAGCTGCTCCTGCCTGTGGACACCCAGTGCGCCAAGGAGTTTTCCGCCGATGCGGAGCCCGTGCTCCACGCCACCATGGGCATCCCCGATGATATGATGGGCATGGACATTGGCCCCAAGACTATTGAGGAATACGCCGCCGCCGTCAAGGGCGCGGGCACCGTGATCTGGAACGGGCCCATGGGCGTGTTCGAGTTCCCCAACTTCGCTGAGGGCACCCGCGCGGTGGCCAAGGCGCTGGCCGAGACCGATGCCATCACCATCATTGGCGGCGGCGATAGCGCGGCGGCTGTGGCGCAGCTGGGTTTCGCCGATAAGATGACACACATCTCCACCGGCGGCGGCGCCTCCCTGGAGTTCCTGGAGGGGAAAGAGCTGCCCGGTGTGGCCTGTTTGCTGGATAAGTAAGCCTGCCTGGACGGCGCATTTCTGGCGGGGCGTCCGGCGCGGCAGGGACAGGCGGCATAGGATTGGCCGTTGTCCGCAGGCGTGGGCCATGGAAACGCCCCTTGATATTTTCAGCGGGCTAACGCATTGAGGAAAGACGATTCATTTTCATTAGCCTACTATAATATATATTGTAACAGGAGAAAGAACGACATGAACCGTAGATACCGTAAGACGATCATCGCCGGGAACTGGAAGATGAACAAGACCGCCACCGACACCAAGAAGTTTGCCGAGGAGCTCAAGCCCCTGCTGCCCCGCGCTAAGTGGTGCGAGGTGGTGGTATGCGTGCCCTTCGTCAACATCCCCGCCGCCCTGAAGGCGTTCAAGGATATGCGGGTAGCCGTGGGTGCGGAAAACCTGTATTTTGAGCCCAATGGCGCGTATACCGGCGAGGTGTCCGCCGACATGCTCAAGGATCTGGGCGTGAAATACGTGATCATCGGCCACTCCGAGCGCCGCCAGTATTTTGGTGAGACTGATGTCACCGTCAATAAGAAGGTCCACGCCGCCCTGGAGGCGGGCCTGCACCCCATTATCTGCGTAGGCGAGAGCCTGGAGCAGCGGGATATGGGCGTGACCCTGGAGCTGATCGCCCTGCAGGTAAAGAGCGCCTTGTCCGGCGTGGCCCCGGAGAAGGTGCGCAAGTGCGTCATTGCCTATGAGCCCATTTGGGCTATCGGCACCGGCCGTACCGCCACCTCCGAGCAGGCCGCTGAGGTCTGCACCGCGATCCGCGCCACGATCCGCAACCTCTATGGCGCGCGGGTGGCACGGTCCATTACCATCCAGTATGGCGGCTCCATGAATCCGAAGAACGCGGCAGAGCTGTTGGCGCAGCCTGATGTGGACGGCGGTCTCATCGGCGGTGCATCCCTGAAGCCCGACCAGTTTGTGGATATTGTCAACGCGGCCAATCAGGAGTAATAAAAGTGGTGGTACCCGCCGGATGGCGGGTACCGCTATATGGGCTCTGCCGGTCCCTGCGGGCCCCGGCCCGTGGTTCGGGCTTTGCTCTGCCTGGCAGATATTCCCCCAAAAGATTGAAGATTCGAGGTTATTATGAACAAAACACCTACAACTCTGATCATTATGGACGGTTTCGGCCTGCGGGACGATTCCAATGGCAATGCCGTTGTCCATGCTCAGACCCCGGTGCTGGATAAGCTGTTTGCCGAGTGTGAGCATACCACCCTGTCCGCCTCCGGACTGGACGTGGGCCTGCCTGATGGGCAGATGGGCAACAGCGAGGTCGGTCACACCAATATCGGCGGCGGCCGGGTGGTCTATCAGGACCTGCCCCGGATCACCCGGGCGATTGAGGACGGATCTTTCTTTGAAAACCCCGCCTACTGCGCGGCCATGGAGGCAGTGCTGAAGAACGGCAGCTCCCTCCATCTCTACGGATTGCTGAGCGATGGCGGCGTCCATTCCCACACCACCCATCTCTGGGCCCTGCTGAAAATGGCCAAAATGAAGGGACTGAGCAAGGTCTACATCCATGCCTTTCTGGACGGGCGGGACGTATCCCCCACCAGCGGCAAGGATTTTGTGGCTGAAACCGTGGCCAAGTGCAAGGAGATCGGCGTAGGCAGGATCGCCACCGTCATGGGCCGCTACTACGCGATGGACCGCGATAAGCGGTGGGACCGGGTGGAGCAGGCTTACGATGCCATGGTTTATGGCCAGGGCGAGCAGAACAGCGACCCTGTGGACGCAGTGGCCAGGAGCTACGCCAACAATGTTACCGATGAATTTGTGGAGCCGGTGGTCTGCGACAGCGAGGGCACCATCGGCGACAATGACAGCATCATCTTTTTCAACTTCCGTCCTGACCGGGCCAGAGAGATCACCCGCGTCTTCGTGGATCCGGCCTTTGACGGGTTCAACCGGGAGATTTTCCCCCTGACGTACGTCTGCACCACCGAGTATGACGCGACCATGCCCAATGTGCAGGTGGCGTTTCCCCGGAACCTGGTGAAAAACGGCCTGGGTGAATATCTCAGCTCCCTTGGCATGACGCAGCTGCGGATCGCTGAGACGGAGAAGTACGCCCACGTGACCTGCTTTGTCACCGGCGGCAGCGAGGCGGTGTTCCCCGGGGAGGCCCGGGTG
>CAMWTG010000131.1 GCA_947177115.1 uncultured Clostridia bacterium | reverse complement strand
GAGAGGGGCCGCTGCAGAAGATTATTTTTTCCACAGCACATTTTCCGCCGTGACAATCTTCTCTCCGCGATAATCCAGCGTCATGGTGGTCAGATGAACAAACCCCAGCTTCTTCTGGAGGGCCTCGGAGGCGGCGTTGAAGGCAAAATACCCGCACTGGACATAGTCCATCCCTTCCTCGTCAAACAGATGGGCAGCGGTGGCTTCCACCGCCTCCGACATCAGCCCCTGCCGCTGATACTGCCGGGAGATGCAAAAACTCAGGCTTTTCCCCTGTTTTCCCGTCAAAGCGGGCTGCTCCAGCAGATGCTCGGGGAGGGGCGTAATATTCAGATTGCCGATCGCCCGCCCGGTTTCCTTGAGGACCAGCACATAACTCCGTTCCTCCTTGTCCTTCAGCCAGTCGAAGGTGATCCGCGCGGCTTCCTCCGTGTCCATCAGGTCATTGCCCATCATACGGCACATCTCCTCATCCATGGCGTAGGCGCAGAAATCTGCAAAATCTTCCTCCTGAAATTTACGCAGAATGAGGCGTTTTGTCTCTAAAAACATAGGAGATCCCTCCGTTCCCAATATTGCAGGGCGCGGCGCGGCCCCACTGCATCCTATTATAACAATAGCGCCCTCCTGGGGCAAGGAAAAATTTTCTCCGGCCGCAACAATTTGCCCGTCCCAATTGTATAATAGGTGAACAGGACAGGAGGTGATCCCCCAATGGGTGCGCTGACAAAAGAGGAGGTGGCCAGCCTCTACCGGCGGCAGGCGGGCATGGTTTATCAGATCAGTCTGATGCTGCTGAAAAACGCGTCCGATGCGGAGGACGCCGTTCAGACCGTATTCCGCAGGGCAATGGAGCGGGACGAGGCCTTCGCGGGTCCGGACCACGAGAAGGCTTGGCTCATTGTCACCGCCCGGAACGAGTGCAAAAACCAGCTGCGGCACTGGTGGCGTACCAAGCGGGCGGAGGGGACGGAAGTGGATACCCTGACCTGGGAGCAGCCGGAGGACGGCGAACTGTGGGATATGATCCTCCAATTGCCGGAGCATGAAAAGATGGCGCTGTACCTCCATTATTACCAGGGGTACAGCACCGGAGAAACGGCGGAACTGATGGGGCGAAACCCTTCCACCGTCCGGTCCTGGCTGTGCAGGGCCCGCCGCAAATTAAAAAACATGTTGGAGGAGGGCGAGTATGGAAAATGAAAAGCTGATCCGGATGTTTGACCAGGTGAAGCTCTCCCGGGAACGGGAGGAGGCCATGCTGGCGGACCTCCTGTGGGAACAAGAGGAGAGCAGACCTATGAGAAACAAAAGGAAACTGACCGTCATTTTTGCCGCAGCAGCGGCCATGCTGCTGACCGTGTGCGCTCTGGCGGTGTCGGAACCCACCTGGCGGGGCAGCCTGACTGCTGCCAGGCAGGAGAACGAGCTGCCTCAGACGGAGTTGACGGTGGACCCGGCGCTGCTGCGTGCTTTTGGCGCCGGCCCGGAGGACGAGCATTTACTGCGGGGCGGTGTATTCACACCGGATATCCATATATCCAGTGAAAAGGGCAGCTTAACGGTCCGGCAGGCATGGACCGACCGGTATCGTCTTGCCATTTTATGGGACTTCACCGCCCCGGAGGGGACTGTGCTGCGCGGGGACAACTATCGGTTCCAGGGCCGGACGCTTACAGGCGGACTTTCTGCCGGCTGGCGCATCGGTAATTCGGATGGTCAGGCAAACCACGGCAGCGGCAGTTGCTGGGCGGATTTCTGGATCAAACTGGATGATGAAGATCCGGAGGATAATCACCTCGCTGTACTTCAGATGCTTTGCGTGAAAGGGGACAGCCCCATATTTATTGGCGGCGAATATTGTTTCCAGTTCAGGGAACTGAACCAAGAGCTGTTCCCCGGGTCGGAAACAGTTGTGAGCGGCGAGTGGTCCGGGACCTTCTCTCTGCCGGAGGCGGATATTGGGGAGAACTTCCTCGTGGATCAGACCATTGCGCTGGATGGAAAGAATGTACGACTGGAAACACTATACATTTCCCCGGTCACAGTTGCCCTTGAATTGGGAGAGGGAGCGCTGGAACTGCGCAAAACAGACTATCGCGCCGCCAGCACAGATTGGCGGGAGCACATTTTCCTCATCACAGAAGACGGAGAGCGGATCGGCATGCAGAAAAATCTGGGAAGTACAGGCCCCGATCTATGTGCGGTGAATGAATCCGGCAGATTCAGCTGCCAGCCGGAACGGATCATAGATCCTGCGGATATTGCGGCGGTGGAGTTGTTCGGGCAGAGCATTCCACTTGCCTCTGCATAGCAGGCGCATTAAAGAAAGCACCGTCTGTTTGCTGATGTGCAACGGAGCGCTGAGGGCGCCCCGCGTAAGCACATAAGCCGCCAAATCAGAATAGGGGACCGCGCGATGCTTTCGGCATCGTGCGGTCCCCGTTATCTTCAGCAGTACATCTCCGGCTTCTCGATGGTCTCCACCTTCAGAAACTGGCTGGTGCCCCGGGAGGCGTTCAGCGCGTCCCCGGCCACGCAGGCCACGTAGCCGTCCCAGGCGGAGGGGCCGGTGAGCTTGCCCTCCTCGATGGACTGGACCCAGCGGCAGAACTCAATGTCGTAGGCCTCGATAAAGCGCTCCTTCCAGTCCGTCATAATAGGCATGGACTCGGCGGGGTTCACGCTGTCCCAACCGGCGGGGCGGGAGCGGCGGACCACGGCGTAGGGGTCGGGGAGCTTCACGGTGCCGTTCTCGCACACCACCTCGCACTGGATGTCGTAACCGTAGCCATCGGCCACCTGGACCTCCACATCGATGAAGCAGCCCTTCTTGGTCCGCATGAGCATCACCTGAGGATTGTCATAGCCCTTGTCGGAGTTGGCGGACTGGCGGACCCGGACGCACTGGGCGTCCTCGTACTCGTCCCCCAGCAGCCACCGGCAGATGTCCAGCTCGTGGATAGCCACGTTGGTCACGCCGTTCTCCGTCTTAAACCCGGGGCCCTGGGACACGTTCCGGTGGCAGGCCTTGATGAGCAGGGGCGCGCCCAGCTCGCCGGAGTCGATGATCCGCTTCATCTCCGCATAGCCCCGGTCATACCGGCGCATAAAGCCCACCTGGACCAGCCGCCTGCCGATCTCCTGCTCCCGGGCGATGATCTCCTCGCAGTCCTTGGCGTTCTGGCTGAGGGGCTTCTCGCAGAAGCACCATTTCTCCTCCTTGAGGACCTTCATTACATAGTCGTGATGGGTGGGGTCGATGGAGGTGATGACCACCGCCTCCACCTCGGGGTCCGCGATCATGCCGTCGCAGTCATTCCCGAAGGAGCGGATGCCGTACCTGGCCGCCGTCTCATCGGCGGCTGCCGCCACGTAGTCGCTGACGGCGACTACGGTCGCGCCGGGAACAGTTTCAATGATCCGGCGGCAGTGGTCCTTCCCGATGGCCCCGCAGCCGATAATGCCGATTTTGAGCATGGTTTCCATAAGCCTCCCTGTTTTAATACTTTCTTGCGTCCTTCACATGGGCCAGATGGTCCTGATAAGCGTCCAGATTCCGCTGGTTTCCGGATACCTCCGTGTCGCCCACTCTCCACCAGGAACCGTAGCCGTCAGTCATGGACTTGGGCAGCACCCGGATGTCGAACAGCACCGGCACGCCCTCGACCTTCTTGGCATCGGCAATGGCGTCCTTCAGCTCCGCCAGAGTGTGGATGGTGTAGCTCCTGCAGCCGTAGCCCTCGGCGATCTTGGCGAAGTCCACCGGCATGAACGCGCCGGAGAACTTCCCGTCCTCGCCCCGCCAGCGCAGCTCGGTACAGAGGGTGTCGTTGCCGTGGCCCACCTGAAGGTTGTTGATGCAGCCATAGCTGGCGTTGTTGAAAAGGCAGATGTTGATCTTCTTGTGCTCCTGCACCGCCGTCAGCAGCTCGGCGTGGAGCATGATGAAGCTGCCATCGCCGCACATGGCGTATACGTCCCGGTCTCCGATGGCGTATTTCACGCCCAGCGCGCCGGAGATCTCGTAACCCATGCAGGAGTAGCCATATTCCATATTGTAGGTGTCCACCCCCCGGGGCCGCCACATCCGCTGCATGTCGCCGGGCAGAGACCCCGCCGCGCCGATGACCACGTCCTCCGGATCGATGCAGTGGTTGATGCACCCCAGCACCGCCGTCTGGGTCAGCCGGGCGTTCAGATCCCGGGCGAAGCGGTAGGCGGACTCGGCGTTGGCGTCGTTGATCTCCGGCACGTAGCCCTCGCCGAAAGCAATACCGTCCAGCCGGTCCAGCTCCTTCTGCCAGCGGGCGCGGGCGTCGGCCACCTCGGCGGCGTAAGGGGCCTTGTAGCCCTCAATGGCCTTCAGCAGGGCGGGCAGGGCCCGCTTGGCGTCGGCCACCACCGCCAGCGCGTCCAGCTTCATGGCCTGGAACTCAGAGACGTTGATGTTGATAAATTTAGCGTCCTCCCGGAACAGCCACTTGGACGCCGTGGTGAAATCGGTGTACCGGGTGCCCACGCCGATAACCACGTCCGCCTCCCTGGCAATCTCGTTGGCTGCGGAACAGCCCGTCACGCCCACGCCGCCCAGGTTCAGGGGGTGGTCCCAGACGATGGCGCTCTTGCCCGCCTGGGTCTCCGCGAAGGGGATGCCGGTGGTCTCGGCAAAGCGTTTGAACTCCTCATGGGCCTCGCTGTACCGCACGCCGCCGCCGCAGATAAGCATGGGCTTTTTGGCGTTTTTGATAATCTCCGCCGCCCCGGCGATCACCTCCGCCTCCGGCTCCCGCCGTGCCAAACGGTGGACCCGTTTGGCGAAGAAGCTCTCCGGATAGTCGTAGGCCTCGCCCTCCACGTCCTGGGGCATGGCCACGCACACCGCGCCGGTGTTGGCCGGGTCGGTCAGCACCCGCATGGCGCTGAGCATGGCGCTCATAAGCTGCTCGGGCCGCACCACCCGGTCCCAGTACCGGCACACGGGCCGGAAGGCGTCGTTGGTGGACAGGCTAAGATCGTGGGTCTGCTCCACCTGCTGGAGCACCGGGTCCGGCTGGCGGCAGGCGTACACGTCGCCGGGCAGAATCAGCACGGGGATGTTGTTGGCGGTGGCGGTGGCGGCGGCGGTGACCATGTTGGCCGCGCCGGGTCCCACCGAGGAGGTAACGGCAATGATCTTCTTCCGCTTGCACTGTTTGGCGAAGGCCACGGCGGTGTGGGCCATGCCCTGCTCGTTCTTGCCCTGCCACACCTGCATCCGATGGGCCTCCTGAGCCAGCGCCTGGCCCAGGCCCACCACATTGCCGTGGCCGGGGAGCATGATGACGCCCTCCACGAAGGGGTGCTCGATGCCGTCATAGGCGATGTACTGGTTCTCCAGGAATCGGACCAGGGCCTGCGCCATGGTCAGTCGAATGGTTTTCACGTTTCCTCAAGTCCTCCTTACCGATAATTTGTTAAATGTAACGCCGGACCGATTTCATATACTGCTCATACGCTGTCCCAAATTTTTCGAGGCACCATCTTTCCTCCGAAAGAATAATCCAATGCGAGGCAACCTGGAAAACTGCTACGAATCCAAACAGGAGCCAGGAGCGGGTAAGCAGGGCCATCCCCAGAAAACAGATGAAATAGGAGACATACATGGGATTGCGGGAAATTCCATAAATCCCACGCTTGTTCAAACCGGTTTCGTCGGGAGCGGCAAATCCCGCTATGGAGCCCGCGCACAGACAGAGCCCCAGGATATAGCAGACCAGTCCAAGAACTGTCTGCCGCGAGAAATCAACTGAAATCTTCAAAAAGAACAGCGTTAGAAATATCCCCATAGTGCTGGTCTGATAGATCCAGTAGGCGGCACGCTCACCGCCTTGAACCGGCGCAAAATAAGCCGCGCGGGGCACCGCTTCCCGGTTCAGCAGGGACAGCAGCACGAATCTTATGAGCAGAAATGGTATCAGCAGCAAGAATCCGTACATAGGGAAATCTTAGCCTTGGTAGATATGGTCGTTGGCGTCCGGCTTCCACAGCCAGGCGTGTTCGGGGTCGTCAATGCGGGTCTTCTTCCAAGGGTCGCCCTCCAGGTGCCGGATGCCCCAGGCGTAGCACATAGCGTACCCCGGCGCGGCGGTCTGGGAGTGGAAGCCGTGGTTGATGACCGCCAACCCGTTGTGGCCGGTTTTGTAAATTTCCCCGTTGGCGAAGCCTGCGCCGAAGCCGTCGGGGTAGTCGAAGCGGTAGAAGTACACCTCCGGCTGAGGGTGATGGTGAGGCGGATAGGAGGACCACTTCCCCGGATAGTTCAGCACCTCGCCCAGCACCATGTTGGAGAAGGGGGCGTTGTCGTAGTCAAAAAACGTCTTGATCTCCCGCTGCATACAGCCCATCAGCTCGCCGTTGGACCCGGCGTGCTGGGTCTGGATGGTCTCAGGAGTATACATCACCGGCGTGTAGTCCCGCTCGTTGATGGTTTTCTGAATGTACAGCTCACTGTGTCCATGGGCGGCCAGCTCGATCTTCGTCCCTTTGCAGGCCAGCAGACAGTACGCCTCATGCCGGAAACAGTCGGGCCGTTCGGCCTCCACCGTCTCCCCGTTCCACCGGTAAGTCACCTTCCCGGCAAAGAGCAGCACGGCGATCTCCTTCTGCGCCTCCTCAAAGATGAAGGTATCTCCGTCCTCCATCACCAGCAGGCCCACATCCATCTGGGTCCCCATGCCGTCCACGGCGGTATCGATATAGGCATTATATCCCTGCTTCAGTTCCGCGTTTTTATTAAAGTAGGTCATCCAAATCAGCTCCTAATTTAAATAGTAGCACGCAGTATCTAAAATCACCCGCGCCGCACCACGGCGCAGCAGCAGAAGTCCTCCGACAGTGCGCATCCGCCAGCGCTTCGCGTCCTGACGGCCCGGAGAACTCCGCAGGTCAAACAGTCTCCCAGGTCGTAGCGTAAACAATTCTCCCGTAATAAAGGAGGATTCTCAAGGAACGTAGTTCCTTGAGGGCGCTTTTGCTTCTTTTCGCGCAAGCGAAAAGAAGGCTCCGCCGCGGCAGCGGCAAAGATTTCATCTCGAAACAAGCCCCCCGCCGCCGCGCAGCGGCGGCAGCTTACAGCCCCGTATGCTCCCGAATATACGCCCTGGCCTTCTGCGCGTAGAGCAGAGGGTCAGCCTTCGCCGGATCCTGCTCGGCCTCCACCAGGAGCCACCCCTGATACCCGGCATCGGAAAGCACCTTAAACACGGGATCAAAATCAACGTCCCCATCCCCGGGAACGGTAAAAGCCCCGTTCCTTACCGCCTGTAGGAAGCTCCAGTTATTCTGCCGGGCCTCCTCTACCACAGGGAGCCGCATATCCTTCAGATGCACATGCCCCACCCGGTCCACATACTTTTTCAGCATGGCCAGCGGGTCCTCCCCGGCGAAGATAAAATGGCCGGTGTCGTAACACAGGAACACGTACCGGGGATCGGTGTTCGCCATCATCCGGTCCGTCTCCTCCGCCGTCTGGACCACGGTTCCCATGTGGTGGTGGAAGCACAGCTTGAAGCCCCGGTCCGCAGCCGTCTTGCCCAGCCTGTTACGCCCCTCGCACAGCAGGCCCCACTCCCGCT
>CAMWTG010000130.1 GCA_947177115.1 uncultured Clostridia bacterium | reverse complement strand
GGATACCGCCTCGCTGACCCTGGTAAAGCTGGGGAGGACGGCGGTCGATCTGCCCGGGGCTGCGGGAATTTGACGCGCCGGGCCACCGGCCCGATGTGACGGACCGGAGGATGCTGTGCTGGGACTGGCTGCCCCAGGACTGGATGGCGGAGGAGCGGTACTTCCTGCCGGATGTCTGGCAGGAGACGGAGATCATGCAGGAGGGCAATGTGGGCAGGGAGTACGCCTGGGTGGCGGAAAACCTGGACGCGCTGCTGGAGAGCCACGGCTACAGGCGGCGCGGGCGGTATTACGAGGCCGTCCGGCCCCATAACGATGCCATCCTGTTCTTCTGCCACTTCGGCGTGGAGTGCGTGATGCTCAGCCATTTGCTGAACATCTCCCCCATGGCTTTGTGGCACGGGACCTGCGCCGCGCCGACCTCTGTGACCACCGTGGTGACGGAGGAGCGGAGAAGGGGCATCGCGTCCTTCCGCATGAGCGCCTTTGGCGACACCTCCCATTTATATAAGTATGGGGAGCCGCCGGCCTTCTCGGCCCGGTTCCGGGAGTGCTATGATAATGAATGGGAGCGCAGAGACTGAAAACCCTGCCGGAAACGGCAAAACTATTGCGTGAATGATTTCAGGAGGAACGTCTATGGCAACGATTCATATTGATGAAACCAAACCCCTTGGCCGCATCGCCCCGGAGATCTACGGGCATTTCTCCGAACATCTGGGGCGGTGCATCTACGAGGGCATCTTTGTAAAGCCGGACAGCGGCATCCCCAACGTCAACGGTATGCGCACCGATGTGGTGGAGGCCCTGAAGGAGATCCGGGTGCCGGTGCTGCGCTGGCCCGGTGGGTGCTTCGCCGATGAGTACCACTGGAAGGACGGCATTGGGCCCCTGGAGGGCCGCAAGCGGATGGTCAACACCCATTGGGGCGGCGTGGTGGAGGACAACTCCTTCGGTACCCACGAGTTCTTTGAGCTGTGCCGCCAGCTGGGGTGCAAGACCTACGTCAACGGCAACGTGGGCAGCGGCACCGTCCAGGAGATGAGCGAGTGGGTGGAGTACATGACCTTCGATGGCGTATCCCCCATGGCCCAGCTCCGGGAGACCAACGGGCATAAGGAGCCCTGGCGGGTAGATTATTTCGGCGTGGGCAACGAGAACTGGGGCTGCGGCGGCAATATGACGCCGCAGTACTATGCCAACCTCTACCGGAGGTACCAGACCTACGTCCGCCAGTACAACCATGACGCGCCCATTCAGAAGATCTGCGGCGGTCCCAATGTGGACGATCTGAAATGGACGAAAAAGGTGCTCAAGACCTGCTTTGCCCACCCCCATCCGAAGGGGGCCCATGGATATATGGACGGGTTGAGCCTCCATTACTACGTCCATCCCGGTGGATGGGAGAACAAGGGCAGCGCCCTGGAGTTCTCCGAGGAGGAGTTCTATACCACCATGCAGAAGGCGCTCTATATGGAGGAGCTGATCTACCTCCACGGTGGTGTCATGGACGAGTACGACCCGGAGAAGAAGATCGGGCTCATTGTGGACGAGTGGGGAACCTGGTACGATGTGGAACCGGGGACCAACCCGGGATTCCTCTACCAGCAGAACACCATGCGGGACGCCCTGGTGGCGGCGGTGACGCTGAATATCTTCAACAACCACTGCGACCGGGTGAAGATGGCCTGTATTGCCCAGATGGTGAACGTGCTGCAGGCGGTGCTGCTCACCGAAGGCCCCCAGATGATCAAGACGCCCACCTGGCATGTGTTCCATATGTACCGGGACCACCAGGGGGCCCAGGCCCTGCCTGTGAAGGCGGAGGGCGTGGGGACCGTGGGCGGCGAGGTCATGCCCGCGGTGCAGGTCTCCGCCTCCGTGATGGAAAACGGGGAGATCACTGTGACGGCGGCCAACCTGTCCATGACCGAGAGCCAGACGGTGCGCCTGGCCCTGACGGCGAAGAAGCCGGAGCGAGCCGATGGCACATTGCTGGCCGGCGAGGCCCATGCCCACAACACCTTCGATGACCCGGAGGCCGTGAAGGAGCAGGCGCTGGCGGTAACGCTGGACGGGGACGGCGCGGTGTTTACGCTGCCGCCCTGCGGCGTGGCGGCGGTGCGCCTGAGCTGATGGAGCGCCGGTGCCGGAGGTGCCTGCTGGAGGAGTTTGATGAGGCGGCGTATATCCGGACTCTGAAGGACCACATCCAGCGCACGCCCCAGCGGGAGCGCACGCCCGAGGATGTCTACGCCAGGCGGCTGGCGGCGTGCAAAGCCTGCGATTTTCTGGAGGCGGGGACGTGTACAGCCTGCGGCTGCTATGTGGAGCTGCGGGCGGCCTCCAGGCGGGGGCGGTGCCCCTACAAGAAATGGTAATATGACAGAAGGAGGGCTCCGCATCGATTCAGTTCCGGGATCTGTGCGGGGCCCTTTTGGAGAAAGTGAGGAGTTTTGTTATGGCGCTGAAGCTGAAAAAGGAATATGCGGGCGTGGTCTACAGCCCCAGGCGGGAGGAGATCTACTCCAACGGCGGCGGGGTGCTGTATCCCCGGCCGGTGGAGCTTCACCACGCGGGGGAGCTGAACGGCCTGGTGCTGGCCGTTTTTGACCACTACACCCTCCAGGAGCCGCCGGTGTTTCCCATTTACGCCAGCCGGGACCACGGCAGGACCTGGGAATTCTACAGCCAGGTGGAGGATACCAAAAACGGCCACGGGATGCGGTTCCAGCCCATGCTGCTGGAGCTGGACAGGGATGTTGCGGATCTGCCGGCGGGGACGCTGCTGCTGACGGGGAATTCCATCCCGCTGAGCTTTGAGACCACCGAGCTGCTGCTGTTCGTCAGCCGGGACCACGGGAAGAGCTGGGAGTGCCGGTCCTCCATCTGCGCCGGGGGACCGCCCATCGAGCGGAACTGGGAGGCCCTGGGGCCGGTTTGGGAGCCGTTCCTGTACCTGAACGCGGAGGGGGATCTGACGGTGGTGTACACCGATGAGCGGCCCCATACGGACAGGCGGTTCAATCAGACCCTGGCGCTGGCGGTATCCACGGACGGCGGGAAGAGCTGGGGGGAGCAGAAGATGGTCTGCGCCATCCCCGATGGGGAGCAGAGGCCGGGCATGGCCATCGTGACCCGGCTGCCCAACGGGCGGTACTTCATGTGCTATGAGATCGTGTGCTTCGCCGCCCAGACGCCCCAGGGGGAGACCCCCACCTGCGATGTGTACTGCCGGTTCTCCGATGATGGCGTGGACTGGGGAGATCCCGCGTACTGGGGAAAGCGGATCGAGGCGGCCGATGGGATGTATCTGGGGAATATGCCCTACTGCCTGTGGGTGCCCCAGGGGGGCGAGAACGGGACCGTTATCGTCTCCGGCAAGCGGGACAGCGGCGAGCTGGGCCTGCGGGACCCCGGGGACTTCCTGGTGAACTACAACCTGGGGGAGGGGCCCTGGGAGAAGGTCCATATGCTGGTGAGCTATGACGCCAGGATCCACCAGGCGGGGTGGAGCATGGGCATGTGTACCATCGAGGATGGGAGCAGGCTGCTGCAGCTGGCGCCTACGCAGTGCGACCCGGTGCTGCTGCAGATCTCTTATGGCATTGGGGACTTGGAGACGGTGTGATGAACAAAAACGATTTTGCCAGGACGCCGCCCATGGGGTGGAACAGCTATGACTATTACAGCACCACCGTCACCGAGGAGCAGGTCAAAGCCAATGCCGCCGTGCTGGCGGAGAAGCTGAAGCCCTTCGGTTGGGAGTATGTGGTCATTGATATCCAGTGGTACGCCCACAAGGCGGGTTCCATGCGGGATACGTTCCAGTATATCCCCTTTGGCGGGGTGGAGATGGATGTGTTTTCCCGGCTGCTGCCGGATCCGGAGCGGTTCCCCTCCTCTGCGGGAGGGAAGGGCTTCAGACCGCTGGCGGACTATATCCATGGCCTGGGGCTGAAATTCGGCATCCACATCATGCGGGGCATCCCCAGAGCCGCCGCCCACCGGCACGGGGCCATCCTGGGCACCGGGGTCACGGCGGATCTGGCGGCAGATCCCTCCTCCATCTGCCGGTGGAATCCGGATATGTACGGATTGCGGGACTGCCAGGCGGGGCAGGCGTACTATGATTCCATTATCGAGCTGTACGCCTCCTGGGGTGTGGACTTTATCAAGTGTGACGACATCTGCAATACCAACAACTGGAACGAGACGGGCGCGGGGGCCTACGCGGGGCGGCATGAGATCGAGATGCTTGCCCGGGCCATTGAGCGGCAGGGGAGGCCCATAGTCCTGTCCCTGTCTCCGGGGCCCGCGCTGATCGAGCAGGCGTGGCATTATCAGACCCATGCCAACATGTGGCGGATCACCGATGATTTCTGGGACGAGTGGAGGCATCTGGAGGCCATGTTCGCCCGCTGCGAGCTGTGGCAGGACCATGTGAAGGCCGGGTGCTGGCCGGACTGCGACATGCTGCCCTTAGGGCGGCTGGGAGGCGGTTTCCAGGGGGAATGGGCCTGCCGGTTCACGGCGGAGGAGCAGCGGACCATGATGACGCTGTGGTGCATCTTCGGCTCGCCGCTGATGCTGGGAGCGGAGCTGACGAAGCTGGATGAGTGGACCCTGTCCCTGCTGACCAACCGGGAGGTGCTGGCGCTGCTGGATCCGGAGCGGAAGCGGCGGCAGGTATGCCGGGATGGGGAACAGGCCGTATGGGTCTCTGTGGATCCGGCGGACGGCTCAGTGTGCGCGGCGGTCTTCAACCTGTCCGGCGAGGAGCGGGAGGTTGCCGTGGAACTGGAGAAGCTGGGAGTCCATGCGGAAAGCGGCTCCGCCCGGGAGCTGTGGACCGGGGAGGAGGCGCGCTGGGAAAATGGCGTGCTGCAGGTCCGGACGGCTCCCCACGGGTGTAAGCTGCTTCGGATCGCGGGTTAGACATCAAAAGGAGAGCGGCAGGGGATTCCTGCCGCTCATCCTGGCTTGACAAATTCTTCTGTTTGTGGTACAAATAGTATACTTCATGAGGGAGTAGTGGCGGAGCTTTTTCTCCGCGGCAGGTCAACATGCTGGCCCAAGAGGCCTGGCCTGCCTTAATAAACGAGACTCATGTATGGCGTTTGCTGTGCATGGGTATTTTGTCCAGACGCAGCGGCGTCTGGTTTTTTCTTTTCCGTCCGCAAGGGGAGAAGGAAACAGGAAATGGTTGGAAAATCATACAGTAAAGGAGAAAACGACATGGGATTTGCAGAGCTTTTTCTGATCGGTGTGGGCCTGAGTATGGATGCTTTTGCGGTGGCTGTGTGCAAAGGGCTGGCTATGCCGAAAATTCGCTGGGGACAGGCGGCGGTGATCGCGCTGTTTTTTGGAGGGTTCCAGGCCCTGATGCCTCTGGCGGGCTGGGTCTTAGGCCAGCAGTTCGAGCGGTATATCACCAGCGTTGACCACTGGATCGCCTTTATCCTGCTGTGCTTCATCGGCGGCAAGATGATTTGGGACACCTTCCATGAAGAAGAGGTTTCGCGCGGCCAAACAGAGTTTTCCCTTAAGGAAATGCTGATGCTCTCCATAGCCACCAGCATCGATGCCATGGCGGTAGGGATCACCTTCGCTTTTTTACAGGTTCAGATTCTGCCGGCGGTAGGGCTGATCGGCTGCACTACCTTTGCGCTTTCTCTGGCGGGAGTATGGCTGGGCTGCCGGTTTGGCAGCAGATATAAGGATAAAGCCACTCTGGCGGGCGGGATCATCCTGTGCCTTATCGGACTGAAAATCTTACTGGAATCTATATAAGCTCCGTATCTACCCGCGCAGGCTGCAATGTAAAGCGGGCTCTGAAAACCGGAAGAGGGGCGGCATACGGGGAGCTCAAAGCATCACGCGAAAAACCGCAGGCTGTCATGTTGTCTTATTGCCGCTCCCCGGCCGTTCGCGCTCCAGCCGCTGTGTCCAATCTTCAGACAGCTTGTCCAGCAAGGTCTGCAGCGTGTCCTGCTCCTCCGCGGTCAGGCTGGAAAAGAGTTCCGCCCGCTGCCGGCGGATCGCGGCATCGTCTCTCTGCGCCACCCATTCCCGGCCCTCATCCGTGATAGACAGCAGGACCTTCCGTTTGTCCGTGCCATCCCGGACCCGAAGGATCAGTCCTTTGTTCTCCAGCTTGGCTGCGATCTCACTCATAGACCCGGTCTGAATGCGCAGAATCTCTTGGAGTTCCTTCTGGTTCATCTGGCCTTGTTCGCAGAGAATGCGAAGGATCCGCCCTTGTCCCCGGCTTTTTCCAATGCAATGGGAAAGCAGGCGGCCGCAATGCTCCAAAGATTCCGCCAGATCGTCCCAGCTGCCGCTGTGGCGGCCATGATGCCCGTGACCATGCCCGTGCCCGGCAAAGCCATTGTGACTGTTCATAAAAAACACCCCTTGCCTGATATTGTGCGGTGAAATGCGTTTTGTCCAGCATATCATACAGCGGGCGAATCGTCAAGGTACCAAACAAATCTTCTCCGCTTTCGCTGAGCATCACTTCCGAACAGAAAGGTGGGAAATAATAGCACGGCTATTTGGAGCAAACGGAACAGAGGCGGCGAACGTTTCGCCGCCTCTGTTCTGTTATATCAACCAACCAGGCGCCCAATCGGGGGGGGAGGGCGCACGCCCGGCGCTTCAGGATGGAATGGATGATGACGGCCTGGCAGCGTCAAAACGTCCTGCCGACAGCCACTTGGCTACATAGGTGTGCAGGGTCTCCAGGGTATCGCCGAACTGGCCGGGGAATTTTTCGCAGCTGCGGGCGGTCATGAACTTGTGATTTGCGCCCTCTACGAAGGCAATGGTCTTGTCCTTGCTGGCGGACATCTCGTAGATGGTCTCCGCCGCCAGGAACTCCCACCCGGCCGTCATACCCATAAACAGGCAGGGGGCCTTGATATGCTTGACGTTGCCCACCGGGCAGCAGTAGGTGGAATCCCAGTCCACGCCCCATACGGCGTCCTCGCCGTAGCCGTAGTCGTCCAGCGTACGCACGGCGTAAGAGGTCAGGTAGTTATAGACCGTCATGATCCGCGCACCGTCCATCATGGTGTGGGTCATGGACTTCGGGTTCTCCGGATGCCGGACGGAGCGGACGATCTCCATCGTGGAAGAGCCGTCCGGATGGACCAGCTCCCGGGGTTCCCGGGTGTGGGACATCAGGCGGATATCCTGGGCGTAGAGCTTGTTGTTGAAGAAGACTTGGTTTGCGCCGGGGATCACCAGGGGCTCATCATCGCTGTAGCGGCCCTCGCCCCTTTTGATCTTCTCCCAGCGGTCCAGGGCGAAGGCCAGGATCTGATTGTTGCGTTCGCCCTGCTTTTTCTGGAAACGATGGATGAACTCATCGGGGAAGGCGGAGCCCTCCTTCCTGAACCCGTTGGCCTCCTCAAAGAGGTTGTATACCGGGTCAAGGTGCATCCCGTCCTCCTCAGACACCACGGCGGGGTCCAGACTGAACAGCTGCATGGCGGCGTTGCCCCAGTTGGCGTCCAGCAGCATGAGGCCGTCGGCGGGGGGCAGCGGGGAGCTGTCTGGATAGGGCAGGATCACCTCCGGCCCCTGGAAAATCTGGGCGCCATTTTCTGCAATGGCCTGATAGGCGGTCATCAGGGTAGCGCCGCCGCTGTGGCCCATCAGG